>JBILFC010000170.1:0-6586 GCA_044351785.1 Bdellovibrionota bacterium | reverse complement strand
AGGTCTAGAATAACTAGGTCAAATTTAATGCTATGATTAGTAAAATAAGATGAGACCGAATTAGAATTTTTACAAGCAGTACAATAGGCCCCAGAAAGTTCAAGCATGTCTTTTATTACATCACGACTTAAATACTCATCGTCTATAAGTAGAATATTTTTGCCATAAAATGTTAAATTTTTGGAAGCGTGATTGGTTTGCTTATGTGCTGAGTACTCCACTGGTCGTTGTATCAGTGGCAATCTGATTACAAATTTAGTACCAATCCCAGCAATACTAGAAAATTCAATGCTTCCATGATGATTATCTACTATTCCTTTTACAGTAGATAACCCAAGGCCCTTTCCCTTGGTTTTGGTTGTAAAAAATGGTTCGAAGATTTTAGACTGTATCTCTGGAGGTATGCCTATGCCATTATCTTCGATTTCAAGTGAAATATTATCTTCTTCATTATGATTTAGATCTAAAGCTGCTCGAATTCTAACGTTATTGCCTTTGATTGAAGCAGCTTGAATTGCATTTGTAACTAAATTTAGTATAACTTGTTCAATCTGTGTTTTATCTCCGCAAATATAAGCTGAATGAATTGGTATGTCGTATACAAGTGTAACATCTTTAGATACAACATTTTCTAAAATTAAAGAGCATTCTCTTACTAATTGTGTAAAGTCAAAAACTGTCTTACTAATACACTTTTTTCCACTATAAAATAATAGCTGGTTGCATAGCGCCTCTGCTTTGTCACTTCCTATTATAACTTTATTTAGGAATGGAAGTGCCTTATTTGTGGGCTCTAGATTGTGAATTGCAAGAGAACAGTTACCGACTATCCCTTGTAGTAGATTGTTAAAATCATGTGCTATTCCACCTGCAAGCATACTTAAGCTTTCTAACTTTTGACTATTCTGGATCTCTTCTAACCATTTTATTTCTCTTTCTTCTACCTTCTTTCGCTCAGTGATGTCTGTTGAGACTCCTAAAACTAAATAGCTATTATCGCGTGGGTTAAGAATAGGTTTTTTAACAGTTTGTAGGTATCTAGTTTGTTTTAAATGATCTGTAATAACCTCCTCAGGGATATGAATTTCTTTTTTCCCTAGAATAACCCGTGCATCATCTTCTCGAAATTTTTTAACTTCTATTGGATTGCTATTAAAGTCAGAATCCTTCTTTCCAACCATACCTTCAGGAGTTGTACCATAAACCTCACTTACAGACTGATTAGCAAGAATGAACGTACCATCTAAAGTCTTTGCAAAAATAAATGCTGGACTTAAATCTATTACAGTCCTGAATAATTTCTCTTGTTCTTTCAGTGAAGTTATTGCTTCTTTTTGCTTAGTTATATCTAATACTTGTAATAGAAAGAAAGGAGGCCCATCCAATTTTCCTTGAATAGATGAGATTTCTGTATATAGATATTTTTCAGTACCGCTTTTTAAATGCAGTGTACGTTTCTGTTTTTGACATTTCAATTCACCTGGTAATACGTTCTCGCTATCACTAATAAGCTGTGGGATAAAACTTAAATCATTTTCAACTATTTCTTTAAGGCTTTTGTTAGCTTTGATAAGTTTATAGTTATGGTCTAATACTGCCATTCCGATATTGGACCCTTCAAATGCACCTTTTGCAAGGCTAAGACTCTCTCTCAGAATACTTTTTGTGTCGGCATGTTCAAGTATAATTGAGAATGCCGTAGACACCTGAATTAAGGCATTAAATAACTCTTTCTCTAACTTGGTTATTTTGTTTGGAAATTCCACAAATAGTACATACTGCCAAGCAGATTCTTTAGTTTTGTTTGCAGATGGTACTATGGCTAAGGAATTACCATTAGTAGTAATAATTTTTCTCATAAGACTAGGTAGACCAATTGCAAGCGAGCTTGTATCAGTAAGCCATAGGACTCTACTCTGCTTTGCAAGTTTATGTATGTTTTTAGCCTGAAAAGGTTCAATCCTTAAACTGTTTTGATCATTATTAGGCGAAATTAAAGTCGCTTCTTTATCATTAAAAACTACCCCGTAGCTCTTTTGAGCTCTAAGCATTGCATTTATGGATTTTAAGGATTTTTCAGCAATGTCATGAATAGTTGTTTGTTCTGATTTCTTACAATAGTATGCTAGTTCTTTTAAAAGTACTTCATGATCAAAGACGTAATTGCTTTTTAAATGTATCTGTCTGTTCGAGTACATTGCCCATTGCCCTAGAATATCAGCAAAAGGAATTAAAGAGTAAAGGCTTTCTGCATCGAGTAAGATATTGTCTTTATTATCTGCAAGGGATAGCACTCCAATAATTTCACCATTACTCCAAATGCTGTAGTTTAGAATCGAATTAACTTTTATTTTTTCTAGGTATCGATGCCAGAACTTCTTTGTGAGTTGATTATCTTTAGCGAAGTTAATATTTATTACTCTCGAGTTTTTAATCGCTTCGAAATATTCGGGAAAAGCGGAAATTATAATCTGCTGGCCAGCTGAGTAAGTAGATGTTTTTTTATCATATAAATTTTTACACGTTAGTATGGACTTAGATTGATCGAACAACCATAAACCACAGCGATCTATATCCAAAGTCACTGAAAGGGCGTAGGTTAGTGATTCAAGATTCTTTTGAATATCAGTAGTTGATTTTACATTGACTTTTGAAAAGTAGAGTAATAGTTCACTCAGAGAAATGTCTTTATTAATGGCTTGATTTATTTGCGCCATACCTTCCAAAAATTCCCATTATTGTGATTTAGCAATCGCAAGCACATAGTGAATTCTAGCTGTCGTCTGCTAGTTAATCCAATAGAAAGTGCTAATCTTTCTAAAAAATGCTTAATTAAGCAAAATATCTATATTTTTATAAATTATTTTAGTTAACCTCTTGAATTTTCCTCATTATAATGGCAAAACCCTCTCCTATTAAACCTACGCTGGCGTGGCTCAATTGGTAGAGCACCTGACTTGTAATCAGGGGGTTGTAGGTTCAAGTCCTATCGCCAGCTCCAATTTATACTTATTCCGTAAATCCTTTGAATGTTAGTTTTGTCTTAGAAATTGGACAATAGAATTTTCTGTATTCTTCAGGATATCTCCATCGAATGTATATATTGGAATAAGCTATAAATGATAGAAAATTAAATAGATGCAAGGTAAGGCGTAATATAAGCTTTGATATCTTGGGGGTTCTATTGTGATCGTCAGCAACGATTATCTTTAGGAAACTTTGTCCTGCCGTAGCTTGGTTAATGATTAAGCTAATTAATTGAATAAACATCCAAGATATTAGAAATATTCCCACGAAAAGTTGGTAACTATCCATCAATTTAGCTATTAGCGTCTGAGAATCGAGAGTATTCGTTTCAGATCTAGTAAAAATATATACGGAGAGGCTTGTAACTATGGTCCAGTCAATAATAAATGCAAATAAGACTCGAAAGTAACTTGGGTATGGGATTTCTAATATGACGATTTCTTGAATTGGGTTCTCTTGTTCTTCAATAGCCTTATCGCTAAGTTCTTCAAATATTCTTGTAAGATCCTCACCATCTATAATTTTGTCTTTTGATTGAGGTAGTTCTGAGAGTTTTTTCTTACTTTTTTCAGAATTAATTTCATTCTCTAATAAGGTAAATAAATTTTTAATGTTGAGTTTATCTTCCTCAGATAAAATGATTGGGATATTTATATTCTCCTCATTTGAAGGCAGATTAGAACCTTTTAAAAGCACAGAAAATTCTTCCAGAATCTCCTCTCTATTAGTAGCTGGAGCAGTCTTATCTCCTAATTTATTAAGATAAAAATCTACTAGATAGTCGATATTCATCTTAATCTCATCGTAGCTTATATCAACTTTTGATTCGGCAGTCTTATCAGGAATCTTTTTTATTGATGAGATCAACTTCTTTATTCGGTCAACCTCATTAGGAGAAGCTATCTCATCTTTAGCACTTTTTATGCTTGGTTCTTCGTCAGTCATGATGTTTTAAAATAACTATGATAACTTTCTACTATTTGTCCACAGCTGAGTATTGCAGCTGTTTCCATTCTAAGTACGTTGCAGGCCAAGCCCGCAACTATATAATTGTTCTGTATCATAAACTCCTCCTCCTTTTTAGAGAAGCCACCTTCAGGACCAATAGCAAATACAACTTTCTTAGGTTTGCTTTTTTCATTAAGAAGCTTGCTCAGTGGAAGCCAGTTTGTCCCACTTAATGGAGGAATGAGAGCAATATTTATCTCACTCTCACTAGGCTCTTTAACACAAGTTTCTAAATTCTTTGCTGTCTCAATTATTGTATACACATAAGAATTACTTTGTTTTACTGCACTATCTCTAATCCTCTCTAGCCTATCTAAGCGAATCTCTTTATCCGTAGCTTTTCCTGTAGTATGGTCGCCTTTAAAAAAACAAATTCTATTAACGCCTAACTCTGTGAGTTTCTCCGTTATAAAATCAATGGTTTTACTGTCCCCGATTCCTACTAAAGCTTCAATAACTGTCCCTCTGAAGGTACTATAGGAAGAGGCCTCTAGTAGAGTACAATCTTTGGTGATTTGGTTTATGGTGCAATGAAGTTTAATCTGCTGAAATTGATCGAACAGGGATATGCATTCGCCTATCTTTAATCTTAAAGAATAGGCGAGATGCTTATGTTCGGAACCTTCAAGTTTTATTGAGATGCTATTATCCAATTTCTCAGAAATATAGCCTAGCGATTCCAGATTGAAATCTTGTTTAAAGATGAAATTTGTAGGAGCAGAGCAAAGAAACTGCCTCTCGGCTCTTCTCCTTACGGGATCCATTAATTAGAGCTACTTTTTTAGTCCCAATGCAGCTAGAACTGCCTCAGCATTAGCTATTCGATCAATACCTGAAAATCTTTCCTCTCCGATAAGAATCGTTGGAGTGTCAAATATGCCCAATTTTCTAGCTCTTTTATGAATACCTTTAATTCTTTCTCTTGTATCTGTTGCATTGATACGACCAGAAAATTCATTTGGATCAATATCAAGATCATCACAAAGTTCTATAAAGAACTTTTGTTCGTTAGGATCTTGACCTTCTTCCCACCATCTTTGAAACATCTTAATATTATACTCAAGACCAAGGTTAAGATCGTATGCAACTAGGGCACCTCTCATACTCTTATCAGAGTCGAATTCTTCCTCTGGCCATTCTTCATTTATAACGAGTGGTATATTTTGTGATTTTGCAAGTCTAGCTACATCCTCTCTTATATAACTAGCTCTATCTGGAGCAATACTAGGACCTTGGAAACCCTTTTGCCCAGCTCTAGTTGAAAAAGGCTGCCATAAAACTTTAACATCATACTTCTGTTCAATCTGTGAAAGCTGATCGAATGCCAAATATGAATAGGGGCACTGAAAGGTGTAGAAGATTTCAACTGTCTGGACCATAGTATAAAAGTACCTTTGTATAATTTAAATTAAAATTGTTAATCTGGTTTAGTTCTAACAAGGAATCTTCAAGTTACACGACCTGACAAAACATGTTCAGGCAGGCAACTCACCGCACTAAATTTATGCATTAATCAAGTAATAACCCTATATAATTGTATAGAACCAGTAAAACCAAAAAACGTATATTTATTGGCCGGACTTTAAAGCAGTAATCAAAAAATGTCTAGTAAAATATTCCAACATATTAATCGTAATTTTTCATAAAATATAGTGGCTACCTGACTATAATTATTATAGTTAGTTAACATTAAATTTACACTTATTGATCCAGAGGCAAATTAATGAAGAGAAGAGAAAGTCTCACTGTACTAGAGAGACTATATATCGTTGAAGTAGTTAAAGGGTTAGTGCAGACTACAGGTCACCTTCTTACCCATTTTAGCACCTTTATGTTGCAAACAGTTGGTCTATGCAAGGATAAGAAACCTTGGGCTACATTTGAATATCCTGATCAGGCTAGACCATATGCTGAAAGATATAGAGGTAGACATAGATTAACATTAAATGGCGATGGTTCAGTCCGTTGCACTGCATGTTTTTTATGTGCCACAGCATGTCCTGCTAAATGTATTTATATCGAGGCTTCAGAGCATGATGATCCGCAGATAGAAAAGTTTCCAAATAGATACGAGATAGACACTCTACTATGCGTGTATTGTGGATACTGCGTTGAGGCTTGTCCAGTTGATGCAATAAGAATGGATACTGGTATTCATCCTGAAATATATCCACCAGACCCTAGAGCGTTTATTGAAGATAAGGAAACCTTAATGGTTAGATCTAGAGTCTTAGAGGACAACGGACCGGAGGCATTATTTAAAGCTCATATGAAGAAATTAAAGGATATTGAGACCAAACCGTTTCAGACAGATTATTAGCGTGAGTCGTGCTGCTATTCACGCGGTATTGTTGGTTTGCGCCCTCTGTTTTTTAATTTCTGGAGTCAGTGCGGAAGATAATTTATCATCACTAATAATTAGTAAAGATAATTTTCGGCTTTATCGTCCACTATTAAGAATTCCTGAAATAAATTTACTTAAAATGGACAAGTTGAGCATTCCTACGAAAGGTAATGCTTTGATCGCGCTATCTGTAGGGAATTCACAAGT
>JBILFC010000159.1:0-6907 GCA_044351785.1 Bdellovibrionota bacterium | reverse complement strand
TTCCTTCTTTCTTTGATTCCTATGGGTATCTTCATCTTCTCTGGTTGGTACTATCCGCCAGAGAATATGTTTGTAGGACTTGCAAGCTTGGCTTACGGTAATCCGTTAACTTATCTTGCACTGCTTTTGCAATCATCGGGAGAATCTGAGATAGCATGGGACTTAGTTAAGGCTACGTGGATGCTAGCCTTATGGTACTTTGGTTCATCACTAATTGTGTGGGGCTATGGGAACCGGCTGGTGAGGATGGTCAAGAGACTGCCAGTAAAGTAACATGGAAGGTTCTTCTAGGGGATGGCACATGCATCCCCTTTTCCCATGTTTTTTGCTTTATTTTGTATTAGTAAAATTAGATTTTGGTGTTGGAAAGTTAATTCTTTAAACACTTTTCAATTACATATAACCAAATTTTTTCAATTAAGTCCCATCGATTTAATGTTTCTAAGCTAGTCATCATAGGATTTGAGTTTACTTCAATAACTCTTGCTTCGAGTATCTCTCCATTTTCTTCTGTACACATAAAATCTATTCCAGAAATTTCTAGGCCGAGTGCTTTGTGGGCTTTTAATGCAAGGTCTGAGAGTATCTCAGGAATTGAGTCAAGTAGAATGGGGGTAGCACCGGAACTTAGGTTCTTTCTTCCTGTAATAAAAAGCTGTTCACCTAATTTAGGAATTTTCATCTGTTTAATTTCTTCGCCACTAGAATTAGTAACTATGGTATTGCTTGAATAAGGGGAGATTCCTTTAGACCTTAAATTAAGATTTAGTTCTTCTAGTAAATCTTCTATTTTATCTTTCCCGTTTCCTCGTAGCTCTACATGCCCTTTTTTAAAACAAAATACAGGCTCCTGTCCAAGCATAAACACCCGGTACTCAGTACCTTCAAAGTACTCTTGAATAACAATCGCATCAAACTTCTTAGAACAGCGATCGATATAATGCTCTAATTCTTCAGCATCTCTAACTAACTCAGCAAAGGTACCTAGAGATCCTTTTAGAGGCTTACAAAAAATAGGCTTCTTTATCTCATCTATATATGCAAAGGCATCCTTAGTCTCATGACCTTCTCCTCTAAGAGCTCGGCCATCAGGACAAAGAAAAAAGCATTTTCCTCCAAGATTAGAAACTCCCGCATGGTCAAGAATATGATTTGTAAAAATCTTATCACGAGCAATGGAGGCTGAAACTTCATTGTTTAAGGGGTAAGATGCTACGCTCCCTCCACCAGCAACAAAGCTAGTTTTTGTATTGGAAATTTTGAATAAGCAGTTTTCACCTTTGTCTAAGAACTCAAATTGATAGCCATTATCTTCGGCCACTTTCTTAGCAAATCTTGCTTTATCTGGAATAATTTTCATCTCATTTCAAGAAATTACCGCTATTCGAGTGCTATTTCTTGCTACTGTTCTACCAATCTCTGAAACTAATAAGTTTTCTTGTTTCGACACTTTCAAAAACTCATCTTTGAAGTTTGCATCAACTGCAATTAATAAGCCGCCACTAGTTTGTGGATCACAAAGAACAGCGCGCATTAAATCACTTTCTATTCCTTCAATGCCATCTTTATAACTATTCCAGTTTCTAGTAGAGCCTCCTGGAATAGCGCCTAGAGAAATATACTTTTCTAAATTAGGTAATTGGGGAACTTTATTAAAGTAGATTTCAGCGCTAATATTACTTGCATCCACCATCTCACCTAAATGCCCAAGAAGGCCGAACCCTGTAACATCAGTAATTGCTTTCACCTCAGAGAAGGAGGAGATAAATTCACCAAACTTATTTAAGCTAAGCATACTATCAATTGCTGCCTTGTAGTCAGAATCTTCAACAATTTTTCTCTTCTTTGCAGTACATAGAATTCCTACCCCTAGAGGTTTAGTTAGGAATAATGTGCAAGCATCGGTGGCAGTAGAATTTCTTTTTAAATTTTCTCTCTTAACTATCCCATTAACTGAAAGTCCAAAGACAGGCTCAGGATTATCTATGCTGTGGCCACCTGCAACAACAATTCCTACTTCTTTACAAACTGCCTTAGCGCCCTCCACAACCTGCATTGCAAATTGTTCAGGAATTTTATCTACAGGCCAGCCTAGGACTGCTACCGCCATAAATGGCTTTCCACCCATTGCATAGATATCACTGATTGCATTAATTGATGCAATACGACCAAAGTCATAAGGATCGTCTACAATCGGCATGAAGAAATCAACAGTACTTAAAATTACTGTCCCATCTCCCAAGTCATATGCGCCGGCATCATCTCTTTCGAGATTACTTACTAACAGATTGGGATCATTAAAAGCTTTTCCAGGCCCAGAGAGTATAACATCTAGCGCTTTAGGTGAGATCTTACACCCACAGCCAGCTCCGTGGCTATATTCTGTTAAATTTATTGTTTTCTCGTTCATTAATTAAATATCTATATCAAGTAAAATAGGATCATAAACTAGTAACTAAATATGTGGTAGTCAAGGAATCTCTGATATAGATTGAGGTTAAATTTCCTAAAATATTATTTGTTTTATGTATAGTCCTCTTCCAATAATCATAGGCACTGCAGGTCATGTTGATCATGGTAAAACTTCGCTTGTCAGAGCCCTAACAAACTTTGAAACAGACCGACATCCCGAGGAGAAGGAACGGGGGATGAGTATTGACTTTGCCGTGGCTCCTTACTTTATCGATTCAGAGAGAGTTGTTGGTATCGTTGATGTGCCGGGGCACATTGATTTTATTAGAAATATGACAGCAGGAGCGTCCTCTATAGATTTAGCTCTTTTAGTTGTTGCTGCAGATGATGGGGTTATGCCTCAGACAAGAGAGCATATTCAAATCCTTTCACACCTAGGAGTTAAATTAGTATTACCGGTTATAACAAAAATAGATTTAAGTGATCCAACTTTAACTGAACTACTAAATGAGGAATTGCGTTCTTTATTAGAAGATTCGAAATTGAAAGTTATTGAAAGTAGCTATGTTTCTAATCAAACAGGCGAAGGAATTGATGTTTTAAAAGAAAGAATGCTGTCCGCAGTAGAGATGCTGTTAAAAAGTCCCGAAAAAGAAGACAGGGCATTCAGAATGTATATTAGAACAGCCTTTAATTTTAAAGGTTCTGGTACTGTTGTTACTGGCATACCGTGCTCTGGAGCTATAAATAGTGGTTCTAAGGTAGAAATACTAGCAAGTAGGGTTGAATCAACTTCGATTAGATCAATACAAAATTATCGAGCTGAAACAAATCACACAGAAGCTCATATCAGTTCTGCAATCAATTTAAGAAATATTGAGTTAGGAGTTTTAGAAAGAGGACTAGTACTAGCAGAGCCTGAAGTTTTTATTCCCACAAAAGAGATTTATGCCTGGGTTAAAAATTCTTCTAATAAAAAAATTGTGCGAGCTAGAGATTATCAAGTGCATATAGGTACACTTTCAGTCACTGGAAAGGTCTATCCGATAGGCGCGCTTCATATAGAGCCTAATACTGAAGGGGCTCTTAGAATTAAATTTCAGAAACAAATTCAGACCTCTGCCGGAGATAGATTGCTATTAAGAGATGGAGTTACGGTTGGAGGTGGAGTCGTAATAAGTATTTTTGGTAAGGGAGTTAGAAAGAGATATAGAGAAAGTAAGCTTGCTGAGTTTAAAGATGCGATTAAGAGCTTAAATGAAGAAGGTAGATTTGATCTATGTGAGTTATTTGCTTGCGGTGAGTATTTCTTAAGTGATTTAAAGCTTTCAGCAATTCTACAAAGGAAAGCTGTGGAGGAAGCTCACGGGGCTGGGAGAAGAGTTGGGGATTTAAAAGTCGGGGTGGATATATTAAAGATTGCAAAAAATTTGTGGTTTAATCTACATCAGAAAGAACATTTTGAAGAGCGTCTTCTATCTTTATTAAATTATTATCATAAGATGAATCCGTATCAGCCTGGGATGTTAATTAGCAATCTAAACAGATTGTTTAAAATTGAGGGAGTAGAGACGAAAGATTTAAGTAAAGTTCTCGAAGCGCAAAATAAGATTAAGGTTAGTGGGAACTATATATTGTTATCAAGTTTTAAACCTCCATTTACTCAGAAGGAGCTTGCTTATATAGATAAAATAAAAAGACTAGTTAAGGAACAAGCGGGGATATCAAAGGTAAATTTACTTACAGAGATAAATCTATCAGAAAAAGATTCTTTAAGTCTCTTTGATTTTTTAGAGAAGGAAAAAACTATCTATAATTTTTCTAATTTCTATTTTGATTCAGACTTCGTAAAAGATTTAAGAAGCAAGGCTGAACTTTTATTAGTTGAAAAAAAGGATGGTTTTACGATGGCTGAATTTAGAGAACTAACAGGGGTATCCAGAAATCAGGCCGTGCCTGTTCTTGATTATCTGGACCGTGAGGGGGTTACAAAGAGAGTCGGGGATAAGAGAGTAGCTGGATAAAAGCCAGTAGTTCTAGTGTGTTATGCTGTACTAGGATTTATTCTAGAAATTTCAAGACCTTGCCGATCAATACAGCAGGATAGAACGTACCTAAGGACATATATGAATATTCAACTTACTCCTTTATTTAAGAGAGGCGATGACTTAGAGCACGTTTCTATGGTTCCTCATGGACCAGTCTTTCTTGAAATTCCTGGTTCAGGGGAACCTATAGCCATTGCTGGCGAAGGATTAATTGTTGGATCTTTAGAGTACCTGCTCAGTGCTGAGAAGAAAAGGATACACGGATTATATGTGGCGAATAAAAATCCTATACACAATTTTAGTAGTGATGATTTAGATGAGATGCTTCTCGATTATGACTTTGGCTTTGGTGCTAATAAATTCCTATCACAGCTTCTCGAAGCTACGAATAAAGTAATTTTGAGTTTATCAAAGCAAATAACCAAAGAAATTAAAAAATATAAGGTTAGAGCCACGCACTTTGCGCATCTAGTTGATGATTTAAGGGAAATATCATTCGTATCTGGCTTAGAATTTATTAAGCCTATTGTTCAAGAAGAATCTAATACGCAAATGTATAGAGATGGTTCTTTGTTTGCCCGAGAACATAAGGTTCGATCTATATATACAACTAGCGAACCACTAACAGAATTCATTGAAAGTCATAAAAAAGATGCCTCCATTTGTCAGGAAGGAAATCTGGCCGATTCTATGTATGTATTGTTAGAAGGTAGGGTCTCTGTAACAAAAGAGGGAAGATATATAGCTTCAATTACAGAAAAGGGTGAGGCATTTGGAGAATTGTCACTCTTCCTTGGAACCAATAGAACTGCCTCTTTAACTGCGGAAGTGGATACTAAGTTATATGTAATTAGGCAGAGTAATTTAGTTAGATTTCATAGAAGATACGGGGATATGTTCGCTAATATTGCTGCAACTTTAGCTAATAGAGTGAAGGATAATATTCAGAGAGCAAGCTATTTCACGGAGATTCTTAAGGAAGGTCCTAGAGTGGAACAAGCTAGTCAAATAAAATTAGCAAGCTTCCATGAGCAACTAATTAAGATTGCGGTGAGTAGCCACAATGAGTTATTAAGAGGTCTTTTAGTTAAATACTCAGTGATTCAATAATACAGATTTATTTTTCAGTCATGCTATGAACACCATCCCAGTTAGTTTCTGGTGGTGTGATTAAGTAATTTTCACATCGATCTAATAAAATAGAACTAGGCTTATCTCCGGTTTCTGTTAGTTTCGAGAATATGTTTTTCGCTCCGATAAAGTCTTTCTGAAAATAGAGCTCTAAAGCTTTTTCGTACTCGTTCGTGGTATCGTTAATATCTGTTATACATAGTTCATAGATAGCTACAGGAACGCTTTGCCCTTTTACTCTAATTTTGTCAATTTTCCTGAAGTGAAAACCTGTACCTGCTTGTTCCTTTGTCTTTTCGCTAACTAAGACAAGAGTTCCATAATACTTATTTAAGCTTTCTAATCTGGAAGCTAGATTTACATCATTCCCAAGAGCGGTATAGTTAAATCTTTTACCTCCTCCAACATTCCCTGCTATTACCTGCCCAGTACTTAGACCAATTCTAATAGATAAATCCGCACCTGAGCGTTCTTTTTCTTCTGCTACAATTTGAGGCATTTCTTTTAATATCTCAAGGGTAGCATTACAAGCGAGTCGTGCATGGTCTGTACTTTCTAAGGGCAGTCCCCAACCTGCCATAATGCAGTCACCTATAAACTTGTCTATCATGCCCCCATTTTTAAGTATGATTTCAGATAAACTCCCAAGGGACCTATTCACAAATAAAATTAGTTCATTCGCTGTGACCTTTTCTGAGATAGCAGTATATCCAACGATGTCTAAAAATAGAATAGTAGCTTGAAGCTCTTTCCCCCCAAGTGTGAAGCTCTTTGGATTAGAAATAATTTGTTTTACTACCTGCGGTGCTAAATATGTTGAGAATGCATCTTTCAAAAATTTTCTCTGCTTTAAAGAGTTTAAATATTTAATAAACGGATTTAGAAAGATGATTGTAATTGTCGGCGTGAATAAATAAACGGGTGAGATACCCCAGTTGTGTATTGAAAATAAATAGTAATTTAGATACAGGATTAAGCCGAGCAATATAAGGGAAGCCAGGGTAGCTATCATTAGATGTGAATATGCAATCACTATGCCCCATACTATCCCAAGAAGTATTCCAAGGAGCCATACCTCTGAAATATTTTCCTTAACTATTTTACTGTTTGCTAAAAATCCTTCGGTGGCATGTGCATGAATTTCAACTCCAGGATAATATCCACCGCTACCTCTTGAGTATGGAGCAAGATAATGATCTATTACAGACATGCTGCTAGTAGCTTGAGATGCAGTAGCAAATCCCACCAATATGATTTTATCTTTAAGATAATCTTTGGGTAAATATTTATCTGGCTCTAATGCTTGATAGTATGAA
>JBILFC010000138.1:0-7828 GCA_044351785.1 Bdellovibrionota bacterium | reverse complement strand
CGGCCAAATTTTATTTTTGTTGATCCCTTTGGGTCGAAATCTAGTACTCGAAAAAATACTCAACCACTAAGAGATAGTATCGATCATTTGAATTCAGGCGGACTATTAGCTACTTTTCCTTCTGGTACTGTTTCCCACCTCACCATGAAATCAAGACAGATATCTGATCCTGAATGGAATATAAACATTGCTAGAATTATTAAAAAGTCTAAGGCATCTGTTATCCCACTTTTCTTTGATGGTCATAACGGCTCTTTATTCCAAATAGCGGGGCTATTTCACCCACTGCTTAGAACTGCTTTATTACCGAGAGAAATGTATAATAAGATTGGTAAAAAGATCGGCGTCAGGGTTGGCTCTGTTATTCCTTGGACGAGACTAAGTGATTTTAAATCTGATGAAGAGGTTCTTGCATACCTAAGACTAAGAACATACATTCTTGGAAGCCCAGAGCATCATATGCGACTGGAAAAGAAAAAAAATAAGAAAGTTAGTAAAGCACCAGCACGCAAATTCGAAGAAATAGTACCTGCGGTTGATCCTGCTTTAATGGAAAGGGAAATTCAGAGTCTTCCGTATGAGCAGATATTAGTTGAAAATAAAGATTACTTAGTAGTACACGCTCAATCTACACAAGTTCCGTTTTGTTTACGTGAAATTGGTAGGCTCAGAGAATACACTTTTAGAAAAGTTTCTGAAGGAACTGGAAAGAGTATTGATCTTGATGGTTTTGATAACTACTACATTCATCTATTCATTTGGAATAGGCAAAATCAAGAAATAGTAGGAGCATATCGAATTGGAAGCGTGTCAGATATCCTTAATAGATACGGTGTTAGTGGATTATATACTAGTACCTTATTTGCGTATAAATCAAGTTTACTTGAACAGTTAGCTCCAGCACTTGAAATGGGTCGGTCTTTTATCAGACCTGAGTATCAGAAAAATTACTTTTCTCTACACTTATTGTGGCGCGGGATTGGAACTTATGTTTTTAGAAATCCAGATAATAAAGTTCTATTCGGTACTGTGAGTATAAGTAATGAGTATAATTCTGTATCAAGAATGCTTATAACCTCATTTCTCAGGGGTAATAGTTACTTGCCCGAGTTTGCCAGATTAATTAAACCTAGAAACCCGCATAAGTCTAGCCCGCTCAAGGGAGTTGATCCAAGTTTAACAAGCGTAATTGTAAAAGACTTGAGTGATGTTAATGAGCTAATCAGAGAAATAGAAGAAAAGCATCATTCTATTCCGGTTCTTCTGAAGCAGTATCTGCGTCTTGGGGGAAAACTTTTAGGGTTTAATGTTGACCATGGATTCGGTGATGTATTAGATGGACTGATTTATGTTGATCTAACAGAGACAGATCCTAAAATGCTTGAGAAGTATTTAGGAAAAGATGAGACAGTTCAATTTTTAGAGTATCATAAGGTCAAGCCCAAAGCTTAAAGATGCAAGAGTTTAACCTTCTTGATAACCTACTTTCTAACATCGAAGATCGTTTCCTAAGTTTACCTGATGGACCGGGGGATGATTGCGCTATTGTTAAGGGTATTGGTGATCTCCTTTGTTCTCATGATGTACTAGTTGAGAACGTTCATTTTAATCTTTCTTGGTCCAGTCCAGAGGATGTTGCTTGGAAATCTCTAGCCACTAATGAAAGTGATATTGCTAGCATGGGAGGGGTGCCAGTGGGGTATACAATCTCTTTAGTTGTACCTAAAGGATATTCTAACTTTTTGAATGAGTTTTATAAAGGCATTAATAAGTATCTTTTAGATGCTGAAGAAAGAGGGTACCCACAAAAATTATTGGGAGGAGATCTTTCCTCAGGTAAAGAATTATCAATTTCAGTAGCAGTGATAGGAAGAGTTAATGATCATCCCATCAAAAGGTCTGGCGCTCAACCTGGGAATGTCTTGGTAATTTCTGCTCAAATTGGCTTGGCTGGAATTGGTTTAAAATTATTTTCGGGAGATACGTTAGGGCCTGAATTTTCAAAAGAGTATCAGGAATTAGCAAGATTAAAGCATAGACGTCCAATGGCAAGAACAGCCTTAGGTGTTTCTTTATCGAAGCTGAAGATTGCAACTGCTATGATCGATATTAGTGATGGCTTATTTCAGGACGCAATTCATATAGCTAAAGCTAGTAAGGTAAGTTTGAAATTAGATTTTGATGAAATCAGGTTTCCTGACACACCCAAGTATTCTGAATTACTAAGACGTCTATCTGCTGGAGATGATTATGAATTATTATTTACACTTGTAGACGATAAAGCGTACTTGGATTTAAAGAATATTTATCCAGAGATAGTTAAGGTCGGTGAAGTAGTGAGTCAGGAAGAGGATTATATTCTTGTAGAAAATCTGAACGGCCGTATTAGCTTAAACTCTTATCTAGATAAAACTGAAGACAAGGCTAAGTTGGGTTATCAGCATGATTTTTAAATATGATTACAGATAGTTAGAATGTTATTATTTTAGCTACTCTATTGCTAATTCTATATTGTTCAAATCGCTTAAGTCTTGGTAGTATGGGAATTAATTCTCACTTAAATACAATGTTATGAAAAATCTATTTTTAATTATTTTTTGTTTTACTATAGTTACTTCATCTATTGTTGGTGCCCAAGAGGCAAGTCCTATAAAAGATGCTAAGGCAAGTGACCCATGTGATTCCGTAGAGGAAAAAGTAACTAAGGGAAATGCAGCGACCATGGGTGTGGTTCCTCTGGGTAATGGAAATGTTGATGCTTCAACCGGAGGTGCAGCTCCAGGGGAAGGTCAGTCGGCTGTATCAGCTTCTGTTAGTTTTAAATCAGATACTCAGTGTGAAGTTAAATTTTCTAGTTCTAGTAAATGTTTTAGGTACACTGTAAATTATGAAATTAATTCATCAAAGGAAGGTAGTTCATTTGTGACCTCTAGTTCTACTTCTTTAGAGCCAGGTGCAAGCAAGACTTCAACTTTTACTTGCAGGCGCGATTTAAACTATACAGTAAATATAACCAAAAGCGTAGGGACTAAAATTAAGAAGTCTAAGTAGTAAGCAGTTAAATGAAAAACACAAAAAGTTCCCCTTTAAATCAGAGAGTTGAAAAAAAGGAAGTTAGGACTAAAGACCTAGCAATTACCCTATCAGAGATTTCAAAATTATATCCACCTGATCAATATGCTCTAAAGGATATTAGTATTGATATCCCTCAGGGTGATTTTGTTTTTATAGCGGGTGCTAGTGGAGCTGGTAAATCTACTTTGCTTAAGATCTTCTTAGGTGCAGAGAAATTTACATCTGGTGATGGCATAGTCTTAGGTAGAAATATGCGTTACCTTTCTAGGATGAATAGAACTGAACTTAGAAAAGAACTTGGTATAATTTTTCAAGATTATAAATTATTGGAATCAAGAACGGTCTTGGAGAACGTAGCTTTTAACCTAGAACTGAGAGGAGTTGCTAAGGAAGCTAGGGAGCAGATTGCTTATCAGTTGTTAGCATCTTTAGGTTTAAGGGATAAGGTACATAGTCTGCCTCAAGCACTTTCTGGCGGTGAGCAGCAAAGAGTAGCCGTAGCCAGAGCATTGATAACCAAGCCTAAATTGATTTTAGCCGATGAGCCGACAGGTAACCTAGATCCAGATATGACTTATGCCGTTTTTAATTTGTTACTAGAGGCAAATAAGTGCGGTGCTACGGTTATAGTAGCATCCCATAATATACCGCTTATTGAGGAGTTAAATAGGAGAACTCTAGTGTTGGATAGGGGTAGTTTGGTCGGAGATTTTTCTAAAGTAAGGGATTAGTAGTATGTCTAGGGAAAGAAGTTCGGGTTCAATCGTCGCAGATAGTAAATTCCAATTTGGTTCAACATTTCTATCAGAGTATTGGCAGTCCAAAGAGACTTTAGAGCTTGAAACGAGAAAAGCCTATTTATTAAATCTACTAAAACGTAGCATCTCAACCTTAGTAACTGTACCTGCTACCGCATTAGCTTCAGTTGTGTCTGTTACTGGTGCTTTAATTGTACTTAGTTTATTTCTATTTTTTGACACCAATCTTAGAAGATTGCTTGATCAGGTGGGGTCTGAGAATCAAGGTATAATTTATTTTTCTGATAATGCAAGTGATCAGGAAGTAGCAGATGTACAAGGGATACTTAAGAGCTTTAATGGTGTAGAGAACAGATATATCTCAAAGGAAGAGGCCCTAGGAATATTTACTAAAGACCTTGGAGCTAGAAAAGATTTATTAAATGGATTGGAGGGGAATCCACTTCCTAAATCTGTTGAGTTTACAGTTAGTGGTGCGGGTGTTGATAAATCAATAGAAGAAATTAAGAACGCATTAGGTACAGAAGGTAGTATTAAGAAATCTGGTGTTGAAGAGATTGTATTCGGTGCCCCATGGGCCCAGTCAGCTGAAAAGTTGAGAGTAGGAGTTCTTCAGGTATCTTTAAGCGTTTTGATGATTGTTGTCTTGGTTGTTGTTTTCTTAGTTTCTAATGTCATTAAGCTGATGCTATTTAGTCAGAAAGAAGAAATTGAAATTATGCAGTTAGTAGGTTCTAGCTCTAGTAGAATCTCAGCACCTTACTTATTATCAGGTGGGATATTGGGAGTAATGGGAGCGTTTCTTGCTTTAATGTTATCTTTCTTAATCTTCGTAGTGTTCTTGAAGCCGCTAAATTCCTATTTATTATTTGGTGTCTCATATCAAGTTTTTCAGTTTTTAAGTCTTGGAAATGTATTTTTTATTCTAATTTCGGGTTTAGGCTTGGGAATCTGTGGTAGCTTCCTAGCTATTAAGAAGTGGCTAGTAAAGTAATGGATAAGTTTTTAATAATACTTTTTCTTTCGTTTTTAAGTTTTGGCTCACTAAAAGCTGAGAAAAGTGTAAAGGATATTGAACGGCAGATTTCCTTAGTTAGAGCTAGGATAGGTCAAGCGGAGCTTGAAGTCGAAAGTAGTGCGAGCCAGCTAAGGATTATATCGAAATCCGTGAAAGAGCTAGAGCAAGAGATCGCAAAGCTTGATAAGTCTCAGAATGAGGCAGAGAAAAGATTAAATAAAATAAATAAAGAGCTTGAGTCAATTTCATTGCAAATTGAGGATGGTCGAAGCCAACTCCAAGTTAAAAGAACTAACTTTATAAGTAGACTTAGGGGAATGTATAAGTCTCGGAGAGGATTGCCAGCGCTTAGTTTTATCTTTAAGTCGGAAGATGTTCATTCTTTGTATCGTAGGGCTAACTATATTCAAAAAGTTATAGAAGAAGATCATAATCAGCTCGCTGAGTACGAAGCTCTGCTAACAACTCTTAAGGATACAGAAATTGCTCGTCAATCTTATTTTAAAGAGGAACGTGAAGTAGTTGAAAGAATTAAATTGCTAAAGGCTGAGCAAGTTAAGAAGAAGTTAGAAGATGCAAAGGTCAGTAGAGACCTGAGGGATAAGATGGAAAGCCGGAAGGTTTTGCTTGCCTCTTTAAATAAAGAAGAAGCAGAGTTTGAGAAAATTCTAAAGGGATTGATGGGTGGTAGTGACGAGCAAGCAGTTATTGAACCTCCTAAAGATGATAAGGCTGTAATTGAGCAAGGAACGATACAAAAGAAAAGTGTTTTTTATCCGGTACCAGGAACTGTGATTCAGCACTTTGGCGTTCAGAAGCATAGTGACTATAAGGATGTAATTAACATTAAGGGTATCGAAATGTCAGTTGCTGAAGGCTCATTGGTGCGAGCTATAGCTGAGGGATCTGTTGTTTTTAGTGCGACCTTACCCGGCTTTGGAAATGTGGTGATATTAGAACATCCAGGTAAATTTTATTCACTTTATGGTCGCATAAAAGATCCTGTACCTTTGGGGAAGGCATTGGGTAAAGGTGATAGTGTCGGATCTACTACAAGTAAGGATGAGAAGGGGAGAAACTTCTATTTTGAATTGAGGAAGAATGGCGTTCCTCTAAATCCAGAAGAGTATTTGAGGAGAGGTTGAACCTCTCCTCAAAAAAGTGATTATCCGTTAAAATGGAATATCATCATCTTCAAATGATACTGCCTCACCAACGCTTCCAGAAAATCCACCTTGATAACTAGAAGATACATCATTAGATTTACCAGATGAGTAAGAATCTCCAGAGTCATCTCCCTTACCTTTAGATCCAATGAATTGAACTGTGTTCGCAATAATCTCAGTCCAGTATCTGTCCTTTCCACCTTGGTCTTGGTACTTACTGGTGCTAATTTTACCATCTACATATATCTGACTCCCTTTCTTTAGGTATTGTGCGCAGTTCTCAGCAGTTTTGCCGAAGGCTTTAACATTATGCCATTCGGTATGTTCAGACCATGTACCTTCTGCATTTTTTCTTCTCTCATTAGTTGCCAATTTTAATGAACAAATTGGCATTTTATTCTGAGTAAATTTTAATTCTGGGTCTGCTCCCAATCTTCCGAGTAAAATTACTTTATTTACCATACTTCTCTCTCTCTAATTTTGTTGATAAGAATCTTGATTTTTAGCTTTTTAGGACTATGACAGGTTTATCGCATTTATTCAAAAAATGAACCAAAAATGCTTTTATTGTGAATAAGTGCTAGAACGTGTTGAAAATAAGAAGATTTTAAGCGGAAATTAGTAGGATCGACGATATTATTATGAGAGTAATTAAAAATATTTCAAAAGTAAGAGTTACAGATATCCCAGCGGAAGGTCTGAAAGTAGATTTCCCTCTAGATCCATCTGAGGTTTCTAAAAGAGCCAATGACCCAGCTGATGCTAAAGAAGGTGGTGATATTGGACTACCTAGGTATAATTTTGAGGCTCCTCTTGATGTAACTTTAGAGCTTAGTTTAGAGAGTTCTACCGTTTATCTGAAAGGTAGTTTGCCTTATTCTTTCACTACGGCTTGTTCAAGGTGTTTAGGTACAGCAACTTATTCTGATCTACTGGATCTTAATATGATACTTAAGAAGAAGGGCGGGGATAATGAAGATGATGATGTTGGGTTTGGGCACTATGTGGGTGAAGATATTGATTGTTCTATAGTAGTAGCTGAGCATTTAATGCTTAAGTTGCCCTATTCTGTGGTATGTTCCGCTGATTGTAAGGGGCTCTGTGCAAGTTGTGGTAAGAATTTAAATAAAGAATTATGTACGTGTGAGAAGATTGAAGTAGTTGAGAAACTTACGCCCTTAGCCGCGCTAAAGAATATCAAAATACAGTAGGATTATGTGGTCCGCATAAGTAGTTGGTAAGATTAGATTTAAAATTATAAACCAGATTGATATATATGCTTGTAGTACTTGATAAATTTTGATCAGTTCGCTATAAGCAAGCACCAATTAAGATTTTAAGTTAGGAGAATGGTATGCAGTCGCCAAAGAAAAAGACATCAAAGTCTAGAAGAAACATGAGAAGAGCTCATGATGGTTTAGTAGCAGTAAGGATATCTGAATGTCCTAAATGTGGTGCGCAGGTAAGATCACATAGTGTTTGTTTATCTTGTGGATACTATAGAGGTAGGCAAGTTCTTCCAGAGCTAACTAGAGATGTAGCTTCAGTATAGTACCACTCTTTATTTTGGTTCGTAGCTAGTATCTATAAACGGTTCTTAGTTTCTCAAGTTCAATTCATAATTCAGGAGACATGTTAAGTGTCTTTTACGCAGGCTGATAAGTCCTCACATAGTTACGTAGTGGTTGATGCGATGGGAGGGGATCTTGGACCAAGTGTTCAAGTTGAAGGAGCTCTTCAAGCTTGGTCAGAGTTTGGAGCTAGAAGTATTCTTGTTGGCCCTCGGGAAGAGTTAATTTCGCTTCTAGAAG
>JBILFC010000181.1:0-6305 GCA_044351785.1 Bdellovibrionota bacterium | reverse complement strand
GCTTATGTTACAAAGAAGAAATTAAAAGACAGAAGAACTGGGGAAGAGCTTGAACCAGATGAAGCTTTCCTTAAATCCATTGAAGAGCAGATTGCTATTATTGGAACTGCGGCAGATGGGTTCAGACAAGAAGTGATAGCCTATCTATGGTCAATAGGTCGTAGAGGTGAAAAAGTTGGATACGAGAGTTATGAACCGCTAAAAGAAGCTGTCGAGAAGAAGCTAATGATGAGTGTTCGTGATGTATCGAGAATTATCACTAAGGCTCGCACTAGGGACTCTGAGCAGCAAACTAAATACGACACAATGGTAGAGCAGTTAATTGCAAATGGCTATCCTCCAGCTTGTGTAGATATAATATTGAAGTACGCTTCTAATCACCTTTGGAAAGATTAATAGCTAATATTATATTCTTATGAGCACCATATTTAGACCCTATGCGGGCGATGATAGGCGTTCTGACAGAAGTGCCGGGGATAGAGCTCGGCACCGTCAGAAAATAAGGGAGTCCATCCGTGGCAACATTGCGGATGTACTTTCAGAAGAGTCTATTATTGGTAAGGATAAGGACAAGATAATTAAGGTCCCTATCCGTTCTGTTAAAGAATATCGATTTATATATGGCGATAATAGTCCCGGTGTAGCTCAAGGTAATGGAGAAGTTCAGCCCGGAGACGTCGTTGGAAAAGCCGACCAAGGTGATCCTAATGCTGTAGGGCCTGCCGGAGAGCAAGCAGGCGTTGATGCAATTGAAACTGATATTACCTTAGAAGAGTTAATCGATATCATGTTTGAGGATCTTGAATTACCTGAGCTTCAGAAGAAAGCTTTAAAAGCTATACCGAGTGAAGATGCATTTAAACGCCATGGTACTAGAAAAGAAGGTATCAGAGCTAGGCTAGATAAAAGAAAAACGGCTAGAAATAGGGTTCGTAGGAAACTCTCGATAGAAAGAAATATTGAGGAAGACCCAGATTATGAAGTAGAACCGCTTCAAGATGATGAGGAAACAAGACGTTTTCCTTTCCATAAAGATGACATGAGATACTACTATATTACTGAAGATACAAAACTTCAGTCTAATGCTGTTGTAGTATGTATCATGGATACATCTGGTTCAATGGGTACTACTAAGAAGTACCTAGCTAGAAGCTTCTATTTTCTATTGTATCAGTTCGTAAGACTTAAATACCAAGAGGTAGAGATTGTATTTATAGCACACCATACTGAAGCGAAAGAAGTTAACGAGCAGGAGTTCTTTCATAAGGTAGAATCTGGTGGGACTTACATATCTTCAGGTTATCAGAAAGCTCTTGATATTATAGAAGAGCGTTACCACCCTTCCCTTTGGAATGTATATGCATTTCATTGTTCTGATGGAGATAATTTTTACAGTGATAATGAAAAGGCATTTGGTTTGGCTGAAGATTTATGTAAGGTTTGTAATTTATTCGGTTACGGAGAGATTAAACCAAGTGGCACAGCTTATTATAGTGGAAGTATGTTAGAGGTATTTTCTAAGCTTGATAAAGAGAACTTTCAGAGCATCACAATTGAGAAGAAGGAGGATCTATGGAATGGATTTAGATCCTTTATGCTGAGAGATGCTATGGTAAAAGATGTGATAGATAAGGAATAGATCTATGAAAGCTGAAGATATGGTTGATTGGGATAATCGTATTCTAGAGCTAGTGGATCATTTCGGTCTAAATTGTTATCCCCAAGAGTTCGAGATCTGTGACCACTTCGAGATGTTGGGGTATATGTCATACTCCGGTATGCCAAGTAGGTATCCTCATTGGTCCTACGGTAAGTCATACGAAAGAGAAAAAACAATGTATGACTACGGAGTTGGTGGTCTTCCATATGAAATGGTGATTAACTCCAATCCGTGCTTAGCATATTTAATGAGAGACAACACTGATCTCTTACAAATTCTTACTATCGCGCATGTATACGGTCATAATGACTTCTTTGCTAATAATTTTACTTTTACTTCTGGCTTTGATGCGCAATATACCTTGGAGATGTTTAAAACTAATGCGGATCGAGTGCGTTCATACATTGAAGATCCTTCAATAGGCATTGAGCGAGTGGAAAGAGTTTTAGATGCAGCACATGCTGTAAGCCTGCAGAGATCTAAAAATTTGGCCATTAAGAAACTAAGCCAGAGAGAAATGCAGATCAGAAAACTTGAGAGGTCACAGCCAAGAGAAGATGAATTTAGTGAACTTCATGAGAGATCTGTTTATAAGTCCCCCAATTTATCTAGACTACCTCTTGAGCCAGATGAAAATTTACTCGAATTTATTGCTACTTATGGCCCTAGTTTAGCAGATTGGGAGAGAGATTTACTTTTAATAGTTGATAAGGAGGCGGCTTATTTCATCCCTCAAATAGAAACTAAAATAATGAATGAGGGCTGGGCTAGTTATTGGCATTTTAGAATTCTAAATGAATTGAATCTTCCTCAAGCGCTACATATGGAATTTCTAGTACGCCACAATCAGGTGTTAAGACCTACCCCAGGTGGACTAAATCCATACCATTTAGGGTTTATCTTATGGAAGGATATTGAAAGAAGGTGGAACGAGGGAGATACAGGGGTAGAGTATGCTAAGTCTACCCATAAACCAGATGTTGCTAGCATGCACGAGAACGATACTCCTGGTCGAAAAAAGATGTTTGAGGTCAGAGAATCAGATCGGGATGTTTCATTTTTACGAAGATTCCTTACTAAAGATATAATGCAAGAACTACACTTGTTCGAACATGAGAAGAGAGGCAAGGAAAGAGTTGTAAGTAATATCTCCGATGAGGATAACTGGGAACAGGTTAAAGAGACTTTGATTAGGTCAGTTGGAATGGGATCAAGGCCAATAATTAAGGTAGTAGATGCCGATTTCGGTAAAGACCGTACCTTACTATTAAGGCACGAGCATGAAGGAAGAGATCTACAACTAGATTACTGCGAAAAAACGCTAATGCATCTTCAAGATCTATGGAGACGGAACGTGGTATTGGAGACTATCGTTAATGGCAAGAAGTCCCGTTTAAAACTAATTGATAATGCTTTAAAAGTAGAAAGAGCCTAAAATCTACAAATTGTCTTGAATAAAAATAGCATAGAAGTTAGTCTGGAATTCTATGTTAATTCAGCCTTACTTATTATTAGTATTACTTGTAGTGCCAGGAAGTGCCCTGCTTTCTAAGGTAATAATGATAGTCCTTGTGCCACGTATTATTAAATCAGAAGCAGAAATTCTGAATTCTAGCTCTGAGTCAGATAGTGATACCTTCAGTGTACTTTGCTCATCTGAGAAAGCTCTAAAGCGCACTTTTAAGCTTCTACCTTGGGAGTCTAAGGGTAAACTGAAATTTGATGGCAGTATAATTGAATATGAGGGTATAAGAAGAAATGGTGGTAGAGTTAGATACCAGTTTCCAAGGGATGGGGTGAAAATTTCCTACTTGCCGCCTCGGTTATTTAGAGATGGTGGTTTGACTTGGCTAAAGATTGAGTCACCTCATTCTAAGTTTTTATTCAGTTCAATAATCCATGAAAATATTGAAATGCCAGAAGCTGAATCAACTACTGGCATTTATAGATTGGTCTCTAACTTAGAATCCTAAACTATTTTACTTCTTCCTTAGGAGTATCATTCTTTAATGCCTCTATTAGACCTAATTGCTTAAGTAAATCGTTAGTATCTAATTTCTGAACACCTACATTATTTCCACTAGAACCTTCGTTAATTAACACAAAATTAGGTTTTGATTTGCTTAACTCATCTGCAATTTCAGCCTTAAGTATTGCCTCTCCCCCTGGTCCTATGAGTGCATCAATCCTCTTCTTTAACCCTTCAATCTCTTGAAGACCAACAGTCTTGATTCTTTGAGCCTCTAATTCTTTAGATTTAAAATATGAATCCCCTCTTAGTGTCGCCTGTTCTTTCTTACCTTTTGCTTCAGCTACTACTCTATTTACCTGAGCCAATAATTCGTTATATTCAATTTTCTTCTGTTCAACGACAACTCCAATTCGCTTCTTTTCTTGCTCTGTCTCTTGATTAGTAGCCTGAGTTTGATCAATCTTTTGCTGATAGCTATCATCTACTCCATCAGGCTTGATTCTTTCAAATCTATGATCATTATAAATAACTGATTCAATGATTATGCCTTCAGGATTTAGCCTCGCATTCATTGACTCACGCACTGTGTCAATCGCACTTTGTCTATCTGCTTGGCTAAAGAATTCTCTTGTAGAGAGTGTGTTCATGTGTGTTCTAATATCAGAGCGTGCTACAGCCGCTACTAAATCATGAATTCTTGATTCAATTTTGCCCTTTTCCCCAGCTACATATTGTATGATGTGAGTTACTTGCTCAGGATCTAATCTATATTGAACAGTAATGCCTAAAAGAACTTCGTTCCCATCAATTGTTCTTGTTTGAACTGAATCTTCAATTAAAGAATTAGAGCCCCTACCCTTTGAGCCCCAGCTGATGGTCTGAATTGTGGTATCTATTCGATATAGCTCTTCCCAAGGAAAGATAAAATTGGCTAAACCTGGAGAGATCACTTTATCCTGAACTCCACCTCCTAACATTGGCGGTAGTTTGACAAATTTAACTCCGTATTCTCCTGCTTCTAACTTCTGAAATCCACTATCACAGGCAGATAATCCAAGAACCGTAAGTGATAATAACAATATAACATTAATTTTCATATTCTGTTTCCTATTTACCACTTAATTTCTTAGACCAATCGTTAACTTTGTATGGATCAATACCACTCACTATTCCACCTTTTAAGGATGAAATAAATGGGATCATCTTTCTACCAACGTAGATATCACCACCTTGAGAAGAAAGAATTTGATTCTTTTCTTTATCAATTTCCGCCTTAGAAATTTCTATTTGTTTGTCAGCAATAGCTACTTTCTCGGCCTCGTAAGTTCTTGCTTCTTCCTCTAGCACTCTAACTTGTGATTCGCCATCTACCTTTAATACAGCAATTTTCTGACCGTCCCACTCGGCTCTTACTTCTTCTGTCTTAGCTCGAGCTTCAGCCAATTCGCTTTGAGCCGCATTTAGTCTCTCTGTTGCATCTTGTAGGTTCTTCGCGAATATTTGATCATCTATCTTTTGTTCAGCATAAATATATCTTCTTATTAAAGTAGCCCAGAGCTCAATGCCTTCTTGGTTCACCTGTTGATTAATGTTCTCAGTAGCTCTGAATGCGGCCTTTTCTCTCAAAGAAGGATTGTAATAGTCAGTAGTTGATAAAGTACTTAAAGCACGTTTTAGCGAATCTTCTGCTTTAATAGAGAAAGATTTTAACTGACGATCTACAGAGCTAGTATAAATATTTACTAATTCCTTTGGACCACCGTGAGTTCTCGTTATAGGTTTAACAATCGGCACATCTTTCCCAATTTCAGGATTTGCAGTATCTGAGCTTTCTGTTCCAATAGCCTTAGTCTCTCCAGCACCACTAAAGTATCTTATGATTAAAGAAATATCTGTTTTTACCTTAGAACCATCAGCTGTAGGAATTTCAAGTTTAGAAAGAGCGAGGTCACCAGATTCAGCTTCTTCGTCCATTTGAATGAACTGAAAATCTCTAGGTAATAAAATGATATCTGAGATACCTGGAATTTTCCAATGTAAACCGGGAGCTAGTCCTTTTTCCTCATATCCACCTTTTAGGAGTCCTGGAATTGGGTAGTAGTTGAGCTTTAACCCAATCATGTTTGGTGGTACTAACTTACCAAAAACAAAGAAGAGGAAAAAATATGCTAAGAGAGTAACTATTACTATAAAGGATATTATAGAGACGAAGCTACCCTTTTCATTTTTGTGAATTTGACTAATCATAGTTTAATCAACTAATTTTATTTGAGATTTATTCTAAAGTAGTTTTATAATGCTTCGCAAATAGTATCAAATTTAAAAAGATTAACACCTATTCTCATGCTAAACATAGTTTTACACACCCCTAAAATTCCTCAGAATACAGGTAGTCTAGCTAGGCTTACCGCTGGCAACAAATTAATGTTACATCTAATTGAACCTTTAGGGTTTGAGCTTACTGATAAGTACTTAAAACGTGCTGGATTAGATTACTGGCCTTATGTAAATTTAAGAATACATAAATCTTGGGAAGATTTTTTAACTACTGAGAAGCTGGACCTAGATAGACTTTTTATCCTATCCACAAAAGGTCAAAAATCTCTTTATGAAATAGAATTTAGAGTGGATGATTATCTACTTTTCGGTGATGAGGAAAGGGGGCTACCAGAA
>JBILFC010000137.1:0-7921 GCA_044351785.1 Bdellovibrionota bacterium | reverse complement strand
TGCCGACCAGAGGTCGGCGTTCCCAGCTATCAAAATTCATAAATTGGAACATACAAGAAGATTTTAAACTCTCTTTCATTTTCTTGCCTTACTTAGAGCCAAGAAACGGAAGAGAGAGTTTAAAGGTTTTAACAATGGTTAAACCGCTTTTTCTTCGGCATTTAAAAATATGGGAAATCTAACATGCCAACTCATTTTGACCTTGGAAGAGCAACCGCAGAAATTGGAGATCAGATTCTAATTCAGGGGGGACAGGTAATTCTAGTCAAATCCCATGCTATCTTTCAGATAGGTTCGCAAGGTTCGATAGCTCTACCGGATATTAAGACAGAAGTCTGCGCCGCAGTGAGCATGAACGGTGAATTCTCCGTCTTCTGCACCGGCAACGAAATGAGCAATCTTACCACTTTGTATGTTTGTAGTAGAACGAGAAAATTCATTTCTCTGACAGAGAATGAAAATATCGACCATATTACAAAAGTCTGGATTAGCAATGATGGAAAAATCATTATCGCCGGGACATCGACTGGCCGAATCAGGACATTTACAGTTGACGTGGAAGGTGGTTTCATTACTTCGAAAATTAACTACATTTCCGGTTGCAAGGACATCAGTTTTCTTCAAGTGAAGGAAATCGACCCTAACATCATCAACATTGAGTCATGCGACTCTTTTGGACTACTACTTTCTTTCAATTTATTGCAGAGAACAAGTTTCCAGTTGCTTGCTACCACGAATGTGCCTGATCAGTTTACTCCATTTTTTGTGGATGGAGAAATGATTGTCTTTGAACATCTTAATCATTATCAACAGAATTTACTCAGAACCGAAGACAATCCAATCATGACAACTGGAGTACTTTTACGCTTTGAGGATATAGAAAAAGATGATGCCATGCGAACGATGGTCAAATTCAATATCCCCGGCGAGGATCAAGAACTCCTGATTACCCTTACTAAGGGTGGCTGGATAAGGTTGTGGAAGACAATTAATAAGAAACCTGGACTTTTGTTGCTTCCGGATTGCTTCCGGCTACCTGACAATGATTATCCTATCTATATGACTATGGGGATAGAAGAAACTGGGAAAGAGTTGCTCTACGTCCTTGGACCTCGAAAAGTATATTGCTACACCGTCGAAGAACTGCTGACTATCAGTCAAATTACTGGATAGATGGCTACACTTCTACCAATCCCAAATCACGGCTAACGACTCACACTCGTTGGCCTTTTTCTCTCTCTTCCTTTTTTCCCTAACCTGATGCATAATGCATCAGGACAATCTAAACAAAATACTAATAAAAATGACTACCCCATCCACCCTCGCCACAAAAGAAGAAGTAATTGAACTTATAAAAACAATTGTTGATCCAGAGCTTTTTATTGATATCTGGACTCTTGGTTTAATTTATCACATTGATATCAAAGAACATGATATCAATATCAGAATGACGTTTACATCAATTGCTTGTCCTGCCGGTCCTCAGTTAGTAGGAGAAGTTAAAGATAAGTTAATGACACTTCCTGAAATTGAAAATGTAAATGTTGATGTAGTTTTTACTCCTCCATGGGAACCGTCTGAAGATCTTCAAGCTATGATGGGCATTCTTTAGTTCAGAGAATGAATAATTCTAAAGGCCATCTTTTAATTGTAGACGACGAACCTGAGGTAGCAAGAACTCTTGAAAGAGCTCTTAAAAGAAAAGGGTTAGAATCAGAAATTCTAATTGCCGAGAATGAAGAACTTGCACTAGAGACGCTTGAGCTCAAATCTCCAGAAGTTATTCTCCTAGATCTAACTTTAAATCCTAAAATTGGTCCAGAAAGTGGACTTAAATTATTAGATGAAATCTTAGAGAATAATTCAAAAACAAGGGTACTAGTCCTAACCTCACAGAGTGCGAGTAAATACGGCAAAGAAGCCCTAAAAAGAGGCGCTCTAAGCTTCATAAATAAACCTGCTGATCCTGATTTTCTTATTCCACTAATCAAAGACGCAGTTCATTCAGTAAATTTAGAAAAACAACTTAAACTCCCTAACACCGAGCTCTCCCAGTCCGGTATTCGCTTCGGATTAAAAACAAAATCAAAGTCGATGTTGCAAGTCATGGAAACTCTAAACTATGCATGTTTTAATGATCAGCCAATCTTAATTTATGGTGAAACAGGAACAGGGAAGGGAGTAATTTCTAGAATCATTCATTCATTCTCTAAAAGAAACAAAGGACCTTTTATTCGCTACCAACCTTCCTTTAGTAATCCAGATCTTGTAGCTAGCGAACTCTTCGGTCATAAAAGAGGCGCATTTACTGGAGCGCTAGAAGATAGACGCGGGCTAATCGCAGAAGCAGAAGGTGGATGTTTATTTATTGATGAAATAGATTCACTACCGAAAGAGACCCAAGTACTACTGCTCGAAGTACTTCAGGAGAAAACATTTAGAAGAGTAGGGTCTAATAGACTTGAAAAAAGTAATTTTAGACTTATTACAGCAATAAACAAACCAATCAAAGAATTAATTAAAAAGGGGTCAATTAGAGAAGATTTTTATCATCGGATTTCTCACATTACACTTGATCTGCCACCCTTAAGGGAAAGAAAAGATGACATCTCACTTCTTTCAGAAGATTTTTTTAATAATACTATTTCCAAAGAAAACCTTTCCCTCAGAAAACTTGAAACTTCGGCAATAAAAAAGATAGAACGCTACTCTTGGCCAGGAAATATAAGAGAACTCCAAGCTACAATTGAAAGAGCATGTCACCTTGCCCACTTTAGAGGATTAACAACACTAAGTGCAGATGAACTTCAATTAAGCTCAGACAAATCCATTCAATCAAAAGGAACCTTCAGAGACCAAGTCCATCACTTTGAAGAAACTTTAGTTAAAAAGGCACTAGAGGAATGCGGTGGGAATCAAGTGCAAGCTAGTAAGAGCTTAGGACTTGATAGGACGGTTCTTAGAAGAATTATGGATAGGATGGCGTAAAAATCCAGATAGATACGCAAACGAAGGATTTTTCTTTCTGAAACGTATAATACTTATAATTACTAAAAAACGAACATTTGGAGATACTTACCATGAGAGGCAAAACATTTACTTTAGCACTATTAATAAGCATTCTATGCTCTAACATTGCTTTCGCAGAGCCTGATGGCCCAAATGATGAAGGGTTTGGTGGCTTTCTAGAGAATGAAGGCAAGGAGCACAACAATCAAGGTAGAGAAGAAAAAGTAAAGCAATTTCAAGAACAAAGGGCGAAACTGCAGAGCATGAGTGCGGATGAAAAAATTGCTTTCTTTGAAGAAAAAAGAAAAGCTAGATTGCAAAAAATGGAAGAAAAGTTTAACTCCATGACTGATCAGGACAAAATAGAATTTGTTAATAAGCGCTTCAAAAGAATGAAAGAAAAGATGGACTCTAAATGGAATATTATGAGCAAAGATGAAAAACTTTCCTTCATAGAGGAGAGAATGAGCAAAAGAGGCGAAAGAGGACCTAGAAGAAGGATAAAAGAAGGTCGGGGAGAATAAATTAGGTGCAGGGCGTGACGAATATTACAGATGAATCAGAGGATGCTCTTTTAATTGACTCTCTATTGGAAGGCGATAAGGTTGCATTTGAGATTCTTCTTAAACGTCACTCCCTTTACTTTTACAAAGTCGCTTACAGAATTGCCCTAGCAAAAGAAGATGCTGAAGATATAGTACAGGAGGCATTCCTTAAACTACTCGATGGTCGTGCAAGGTGGTCTCCTGGAAAGAATGCAAAATTCAAAAGTTGGTTTTATCGAATTATTTTAAATCAGGCTCTTGATTTCGAAAGAAAAAATAAGTTGATAAGAAAAAATAATGACATTTTATCAGTTAGCAAAATAGAGCTTCAAGATAAAGTCTCTGAAAGAGAAGAGGGCAATCAGGAGATACTGAATGCATTACAAAAACTCACCTATAAACAAAGAATAGCAATTGAACTCACTTACTATTCCGACCTCAATCAACAAGATGGCTCAAAGATTCTAGGCTTAAGCATTAAAGCATACGAATCATTACTATCTAGAGCAAAAGATAAATTACGAAAGGAGCTAGCGGATTATGAAAGATGACCTAAAAGAGAAGCTAGACAATTTAAGTATTCCTGATCCTAGTGCCAATTTTGAAAATCGAATTATGAGAGCTGGATTTGATATTTCTAAAGCTACCAGAGCAAATAGAAACGCTAAAAGTATTTGGTTTAATCTCATAGACGCAATAGGAAACTTTAATCACCTACGAAATATCAGCCAACCTTATGTTGCTGTCTGCCTATTTGCTTTAATAACCATCGCTGTCATTAAAATAAGTACGTTTGGTAATGGAGACCGCGAACTTGCAAAAACAACTCTAATCACTACCCCTCACATTGAAGATCCTCTTGACGACTTTAATCTTTTTGACGAAGAGGAATTTTTATTTGAACCTGAGTGGATATTATAAATGACTATCCCTAACGAAAATTCAAATTCAGGATAAAATCTTTCCATTTTCTTTTAACAAATCTGTCGACTTGCGATTCTTAGGCAAGAATTAACACATACAAGAGGAAGAAGGTTCGAACCTTAATATTACAAACCTCCCTCCTTTATACCGCTAACCGAGCAGCTCTAGGACAGACTGAAATTCAATTATGAATTCACGCCATTTAGTCCCCCATTTAGTTCCATTATCAATTGGCATATCTGCTATCTGTAACCATGACTCTTTTACATTTAATGTCGGCCATCTTGATGTCCAAACATAATAGCAGATTATCCATCTACAATAAGCACAGAGCAAAAATGAATGAGTGCTGTATGGCAAATACCTCTCCACTAATGCCCTAAATTCTGGGAAAACTACAAAATCAGCACCAAACTCCTCATTAGATCGATTAACCTTCTTAAAATTCGGGAAGAAAGTTGTCCAGCTCCCATGATCTTCTGGAACATGGATAGGGAACGATGATTGCAATTCCCTTAATTCTGCCTGAAGTGGCATCACCTGACTATTGTAGTAACTCAGGATTTTACGCGAAAAAAAATTTCCTCCAAATAATTCAAAAGAACTACTTCCACCGTAGTTAAACGCTACTGCTAATTTAGCTACGATTTCGAATCTTCTTACCTCTGGCAATTTATCCCAAAATCCTTCATGACTTTTTAGTGCATCGTAGAATTGAAGAGCCAAGATAAATTTTGCAAACGGAGATACTTCTGAAACAACTTCAGACATGTCATCAACCCCTTAGAAAAACCGCGAACCCCCTCAACTTGAAATGAAATGTCAAATTTCAATTCAAGTTAAGAATTCTGAACTCTACCCATATTCTATTGTCAACAAACTACTTTAATAGCGACCTAAGGTATTGCTATACTGCAATTTATAAGAGATTTCAAATAAGCTATAACTATTAATCCACTTAACATTCTCTTCTAAACTCTTTATAAACTAGTCTTACTGGATAGTTAATCCAATTCTTGTATTTCATGAAATTTTCTTGATTTTTCATGAAAAATACATTATTATGATTCCTATGAACAAGAGTAAAACCAGCACCCTATCCACAACCCTTACCAAGGAAGCAAAAGAAGCCCTATCTGCCTTCTGCCTAAGAAGAGGGTTAAAGATTAATTCTTTTCTAGAGGAGATCATCTGGGACCGACTAGAGGAAGAAATGGATTTAGAAATAGCCAATAACACTTCACATGATGAACTGGTCGACCTAGAAGACCTAAAAAAAACCTTAAAGAAAAGAGCCTAAGTTCAATTAGGCGTAACTCTTTTATGTACAAAGTAAAGCTCTCTTCCCGTGCGATAAAAGACTTAAAGAAACTGGAGAAAGAAACTCAATCAAAAGTAATAGAATCTTTAGAAATTCTAAAACTTAACCCCTTTGCTGAAATCATACAGTACAAAAAACTCAAAGGCAGAAATCAGCTTTATAGAATTAGGATCGGTTCATATAGAGTGATCTATGAAATCCAAGGAGAAGTTTTAGTTATTATCGTAATCAGAATTGGACATCGGAAGGATGTTTATCGGTACTTAAAAGAGGTTTAACAAAAAACATATGAGCGAAATACAAGTCCGTCAAGCTACTCTAAAGGATCTTAATGCAATCTATGAGTTAGAATCCTCAATTGGAAAGTATCCCTACCCTCTAGTTGTACTTCGTCAACATTTTGATTTGGGCTCGGTACTTTTAGTTGCCGAAGATGGGGACAAGATAGTAAGTTACATTCTTGGGGCATTTAATCCACAAACATTAATTGCACACTTTGTAGCTGTAATGACTCATCCCGACTATCGCCAAAGGGGAATTGCTCGACAACTCGGAGAAAAACTTTACTCCATTTTACTAAAATTTAATCCCATCGAATTTCAAGGCGTAGTCTCGCCAGACAACACAGCATCACTCGCGGCTTGTAATTCATTTGGCTTTTTAGAACATCATATTGAAGAGAATTATTACGGTGGTGGAGAGAGGCGAGTAGTTTTACGTAAAAAGGTAGAATAAGGTATTCATGCATTGTTCTGAATTTTTTAATTTACCTTAAGTTAATCCGCTAGTTCCTATTTCAAGTTTTTTCCTTGTAGCGACTATGAAGCCACCCCTCGCTATCTGCGGAAAATAACTCCAAACAGGATCGAGCTCCAAGCCTCGTAACTGCTTTACAACTTAAAACCCCGGGAGCGCCAGGCTCCTGCCTGGCATTAAAATTGAACGACCTATAAAGAATAGGGTAAGGGGTTCATCTAATATTACGCCAAGCGACTGAGCTTGGTTGGTTTTCAGGGGATTCATCTCAAATCTAAGCTCCATAACTCGGCAAAAATGGGATAAAGAGAATGATAGACAGGGGTGTTACGATAAATAACCCCATCAACGAAAGAAGTATTGCTAATATTTTATCAAATTTCAAACAATATCGAGAGATAAGAAAAGCAAGAAAGAAAGAGAGTATCACAATCACAACTCTCCCAACTATAGCTAGATTCAAATGAAATAAGACCGACATGAAAATATGCGAGAAGATTGCAGGCATCGCCACTCCATAACAACACTTTAAAAATCCAACATTTTGTATCTTTGATTTAGCTAAGATTGAGGCCCCTAATAAAACTAGAAAGGAGGCCAGTATCGTTGTGATACTGCAGAAAAGTAAGTCTATGATAATATCCGTAAGCTCGTCAGGAGGGCAATACATCCATATCCACAACTCGCTCCTGCAACCATGTAATTCCATTAAGTGTCGTGCCATAATTTACACTCATAACCTAACTTGCTATTTTCTAAAAGAAAATAATATTAGACATGATTAATGGGGCCGTTGGTATTGTGGACTAAACGACCTCCCCCTCCAACACCCTCAAAAACTCCTTCATAAACAACACTCTCTCTCCCGCGATTTGTTTACCCGCATCCGTATTCATCATGCCTTCTAATTTAAATAGCTTTACGTAGAAATGATCTATCATAAATTTTTTATCATCGGGCTCTCTCTCCTTACAGAAAGGATCGTCTGCACTAAGAATATCTGAACCCATCGCCCCGCCAAGAGCTAAACACCGCGCAATCCCAATCGCACCAATTGCATCAAGCCTATCTGCATCTTGTACTATCTTAGCTTCTAAAGTTCTTGGTTCTATCCCTGCTGAAAAGCTATGGGCCTCAATGGCATGTTTGATGTCTTCTAAATATTTCTCCTCATATCCCCACTCCCGAAGTAGACGGACAGCTTCCTCCCCCGCCAAAGTAGAAGCTCTGGATCTATCTGGAGAATCCTTAGGGACAATCACACAGTCATGAAGATAGGCTGCGGGAATAACTACGGCTAAATTACCACCTTCTACTTCTGCAATTCTTTTAGAAGAAGCGACAACTCGTTTTATGTGTAAAAGAT
>JBILFC010000027.1:0-18672 GCA_044351785.1 Bdellovibrionota bacterium | reverse complement strand
GGACATTCTAAAATTCCAACTGGATCTACTTTTAGGGAAAAGTATAGTAGAGTAAGAGTGCAGCAGAGAGCTGGTGCGGGACAAAGAATTAGAATAATGCATTTATTCCCAGACAATTTACTTAAGAGCGAAGAAGCTAGACGTACGTTATGTTTAAATGGATCTATTACAGTTGCAGAGGTAGAATTTAGACTTGATAAGTTTTTCAAATTCGGGCGTTCACCTAACAGTCAGAATAGATATTATGAATTAAGTTTTCTTTAGGGGTATTATGAAAAAAACAGGAACAAACGATAGCACCGAATCAGGATTTATTCTAATCCTGTTTATGGTCCTTTTGCCAGTTATATTGGTACTATTGGGTTTAGTAGTAGATTCCGCTAATTTATACTCTGCTAATTTAAAGGCTAGTGCGGCTGCGGAAGCTGGAGTGACATCTGCTGTACTATCCCGAATAAAAGAAAAAGATACTCGAATTTTAACAGACTTCAATAGTAATGGCGATATTAATTTGGATAATCCAGATCCAACCTTTGAGAAGAGATATTTAGAACAAAGGACCATAGAAGAAGCAAGAAATATCCTTTTAAATAATTCAGTTAATAAGGAGAGTTCTGGAACTGGCAATGGAGATAGAAGTTTGGAAATTCATACCGTTACAGCTAACTTTGATCCTGATCCTCAAGTAGATCTACTTACCGTAAATGTTCAACTTAAAGTTCCAACTTTATTTATGCATTATCTTCAGAGAAAATTTATTGATAAGAGCGGAAGCCAATTAGTTACAGGGACTGCTTCCGTTAAATTGCAAGGGGCTAACTATATATTCTTACTCGATCTTTCAAATAGTCAATCCTGTCCAGCAGGGATAAAATATCCTGGTAGGTATTGCCGATGCAATTCTTCGAATAAAGTTAAAATGACTAATCCAGATGGGACTGATAAGAGAGATGCAGATGGGAAATTAGTATATGAGACTTGCCAAGAGGAAGCAAATGGCGTCTCGGATCCTTCCTTGCGAGGATTGCTGCGGGTACAAAAAACAAGAGACTCGTTAAAAAATGCATTGTATCGTTTGGACCCTAAGCGAGACCGTTTAAGCATTATCGGATTCAATAGTGTCGCATTCACGCTGTTGCCTTTTAATCCAGTAGTCAGCGCTACTAAGAGAGCCGCAGTAGGTTTTGACATGGTCAAAACTAGGAAAATTTTAGATCAGCTTAAATCTCCCACTCAGGCTCGAGCGGAATTTAGATTAAATGGTAGAAGCAATTTTGTGGTAGAGGGAGTCCCATTTATCGTACCGGAGGGGATGACTAATTTATCGGATGGATTTCTAACAGCATATCAAGAGGCTCATGCCGCTGGATTAACTAATCCCGATTTCGGCGCGCCTTATGATATTATTTATTATAGTGATGGGGGGTCTACTGCAATGAGAGCCAACTTTCCTAATATTACAAAACCTAACCGTGAAACTCCCGATTTAGAGAGGACACCAAGGAGATTTGAAAAACTAGGAGAGTTAGACCCAAGATCAGACCGCACTTCTTACATTAATTTAACTAGCACTAGCACTGGTGGAGCAAGATGGGCAAATGATTTATTAAATTTTCATATTGTATTAAGGTCGGGTAATCTTCGATTTGATGCAGCAACCCCAATGATATCCACAGGATCATTTAAGAGATTGTACCTGAGAAATTTATGGAACGTGACGAAGGAATCTCAGCTTGGCGATTCACTTCCTTTAAAAATGAAAAAACCTCGTTCTCAATATCCTATTTTTTATCCACCACCGACACCAAACGAAACTGCCGCGCAAAAGACAGCTCGGTATAATAAATTGGATGCAGAAATGCTAGACCCATATTCATTTTATGACCCTAATTTGATGCCTGATTGTTTCTGTGCGCCTTCTGGACCTAGAAATATTAGAAATTGTAATGTAGCTAATACACCAATTGATCCAGCAATTACTGATACTGATCCAAGATTAAGAACTGCATTGTTTGATAGATGTTTGGGCAGTAGAGATTTTATAGGTCGTTACAGTAAAGCAGGGAATAATCCGAATCCTGATAAGGACCGAAAAGAAAAGTTTGGAGAGGGTTTTAAGAGTGCGGACATATTTCCTCCTAGAGGCAGAGAAAGGGTTAAAGATTTTAGATATTTATATTATATGTCAGCTATGGAAGCAGCGGATCTGTTAAGAAGTAAGAGGGGGAAAATACATGGGATAGGTTATGGAGAGTCTACTGGTAATATTCAAGGTATGGCTCAAGGGCTAGGAGATGTGGCGGGAATGAAGCAAGGTGTGATGGCTAACTTGTCTTCGGACTTTGTTAAGTTAAAGCGTATTTACGGTGTAGATGATTTATCTGAAATTGATAGACAATTTAACCCTAGCAATACGAATAAAGGTTATCAGACGTTGAAAGAGAGGGAAGATTCTGGTTCTTCTGGTGGATCTTTTACTGCTGCCCCTAACGCAAATGAGTTTGAGAAGTATTTAGATCGACTTTTAAGTAACATAAAAATGTCAGTCCAGGGTATAAATTAAGGCAAGTTTATCTTAAGCCCATCAAAGGCTAGATTTATTGGCATCGGCGAGGAAGATAGTTCTGCTTCCGTTATACTATGACTAAGATCGTGGGAGATGTGTGTTAAAAAAGTGCGTTTCGCTCCAAGATTAACAGCTACTTCCTGCGCCTCTTTAACATTAAAGTGAGTGGGATGAGTTCTATGTCTTAGTCCTGAGATGATAAGAACTTCTAAGTTTTGTAAGAGATCAATTGATTCATCTGGGATTTTAGAGCAATCTGTTAAGTACGCAAAATCTCCAATTCTAAAACCTAGGATTTCATGCCTCCCGTGATAGATGCGAATGGGGGTAACCTTGGTAGAGCCAAGGTAGAATTCGGAATTAGAAGATACTTCGGTTAGAGTTAAGCTAGGTATTCCTCCACCTTCATAGTTCGGGTCTTTATAAAAACAATAAGTAAAGATACGCTTGAGAGCTTCTGCAGTTAATGAATCTGCAAATAAAGGGATCTCACTCTTTTGCTTAAAATTATACATTCTAATATCATCCAGACCAAAGATGTGATCAGCGTGAGCATGAGTAAAAAGTACTGCATCTATTCTAGGTAATTTATAGCGTAAGGCTTGCTGTCTAAAGTCTGGACCACAATCAATTAGTATATATCGAACGTCATTATCATGAGCATCTCCAAGATCAATATAGACACTTGATCTTAATCTCTGGTCCCGAAGATCCTTAGAGATACATACCGGGCATTCACAGCCAATAACCGGAATACCAGAGGAAGTGCCTGATCCGAGGATGATTATTTCCATATGAACATAATAAGGTAAAATTAAGTTGAATTTATAGACTAAAGTAGTGTTTTTGTAATTAGGCTCTTTAAAAAAAGCTTAAAATGCTTATAATAACAAAAGTTTATAAGGAATAGGGTGAAAAATCATGAGCGAAAAAGAACAATCAACCGGATTTAAAGTTGTTGATAAAAGAAGGTATGGTGCTGATGGTGAGCGTTCAGATTATGATAGCGATGTTGCTAATGTATCGGTTAGTGAGAGTACGCCAGTTAAGGAATCTGAACCTAGTATGGTATCTGATACAGCGGAGCAACATTCTAGTCATAGAGAGAAATTAAACTTCTCTAGCTTCGTCCTAGGAATGTATACACAGACCTTAATATTTCTAGGAGACATCCCACATCCAGAAACTAATCAAGTGTCCACAAATATAGAAGCAGCAAAACAGAATATAGATATCTTAAATATCCTCGAAGAAAAAACCAAAGGTAATTTAAATCCCGAAGAGAACCATTTAATGACCGAGGTCTTAGATATGCTGAGATTGCAATTTGTAAGTAAGAAATAAATTAATTAAAATATACAATGTCTATAAAGAAAATATTACTACCAATAGTTGTTTTACTATCCTTGTCAGCTAAGACTGCTCATGCGCTTGATAAGCCATGGATTGAGGGGAATTCAAGTGAAAATATAATTCCAGATATACAGTTACCTAGCTTAGCTCCTGTAATAGATAAGTTAGGGAAGGCAGTTGTTAATATTAGAACTGAGGGGAAGGACGAAGCAGCAGGAGGACAGGCACAAATTGATCCTAATAATCCTTTAGAGTTCTTTTTTCAGACACCTCCTCAGAATCAACAAAAGAAATTTTCAAGTTTGGGAAGTGGTTTTATTATCCATCCTGACGGTTATATTGTAACTAACCATCACGTGGTTGAAGGAGCAACTAAGATATTTGTAAGTTTTAAAGATGAAAAATCTACTCAAACTGCATCCATTGTAGGTAGTGACCAGAAGACTGATTTAGCTTTACTTAAGTTAGATAAGTCAGGCCCGTATTCATATGTTCAGTTAGGTAACTCAGATATCGTTAAGGCAGGAGATTGGGTTATTGCAATTGGAAATCCATTTAGGCTCGGTCATACTGCGACAGTTGGTATAGTCTCAGCTTTATCAAGAAAATTGCCAGGGGGTAGGCCTTATGATGATTTTATCCAGACTGATGCCTCTATTAATCCAGGAAATTCAGGAGGGCCTTTATTTAATACCAAAGGCGATGTGATCGGTGTAAACACAGCAATATATAGTAAGGGAGGACCATTCGGTGGAGGTGGGAGTGTAGGAATAGGTTTTGCAATTCCGGTGAACATTGTAAAAACAATAATCTCTCAGATTAAAGATAAAGGTAAGGTAACAAGGGGTTGGCTAGGTGTTTTAATTCAAGCAGTGGATGAAGACATAGCTAAGGCAATGAAGTTAAGTTCTCCTAAGGGTGCCTTAGTTGCGGACGTATTAAAAGATAGTCCAGCGGAAAAGGCAGGAGTTAAAAGAGGGGACGTTATTCTTTCTTATAACGGTAGAGAACTTACCGATAATACTGAATTACCACTCTTGGTAGCAGGTACTGAAGTTGGAGAGAGTATCATGCTTGAAGTTGTACATGCGGGACAGAAGAAATTTTTGAGCGTTAAGATTGAAGAGTTAAAGGACGAAGTAGCAGAGGTTAAATCAGTAGAAAGTCCTGATCCAATATTAGGATTAACATTACAGGATTTAACGCCAGAAATAGCAAGAGGCTTAAATCTATCTAAGGAGAAGGGAGTTATAATTTCTGACGTTGAACCAGAGAGTGTTGCCGCTGATGCTGGTTTAAGAAGAGGGGATTTAATTATGGAAGTTGACGGTAAAATACCAGCAACTGCTACTGATTTAAGAGCTATTTTAAAGGCTTTAAAACCGAACTCTCCTATACTTTTGTTAGTTAAGAGAGCTGATTCAACCATCTTTTTAACTCTGAAAGCTGATTAGATTAAGGTTACATCAGATGTTCGTTCAGTGGCTAGTTGCATTATGTATTGTTATTTTGAATATCACTACAGCTAGTGCAGATGATCAGCTTGCTCATGGAGAGTATCTTGTCAAATTAGCGCAGTGTGGGGCTTGTCACGGGAAGAATATAGGTGATCCAAAGAGTCCCCTATCTGGTGGATTTAAGATTAAGGATGAGTTTGGGAATGTCTTTGTCCCTAATATCACTCCTTCTAATGAATACGGAATTGGAAATTGGGGGACTATAGATATATCTATAGCTCTTAGATCTAGCTTGGGATTAGAGAATAAAAAGTTATCTATAAGTTCCCATGAGGGTTTTCGGTGGATGTCTGATGAGGATGTAAACAGCATCTCAAAATTTCTTAAATCTCTACCTGCAGAAGGGACAGACAAAATTGAAAGAAGAGATTTAGGAGGTATGAAAACGCGAAGTTGGGGCCTTATAGAAAAACATGATGAAGTTAAGGGATACGTGCCAGCGCCTGTGCGTTCTGCTAGTGGATACTACGGTTTATATTTAGTAAATAATGTGATGGCATGCTCAAGGTGTCATAGTCCTAAGAATAGGTCGATAGACGATGAAAAGTACTTAGCAGGGGGAGAATTAGACTGGTATTCACTTAGTGGTGAGGAGGTTAAAATTCCAAGTATTAGATACAATGAGACGGGGATCGGTAGCTGGTCGGAAAAAGAATTAGAAACTTTTCTAAAAAGCGGGATAAAGAAAAATTCACAAAAAGTATCAAAAGAATGCCCACAGGAATACTTTGGCGTTTTAAATGAACAAGATAGTAAGGCTGTTATTAGCTATCTTAAATCTCTTAAGTAAAAGAACTAATGTTACTATCTATTGAATCAAGTTGTGATGAGACGTCAGTAGCTCTTTTTAAGATGACGGATAATATCTCTGAGTTAAACGTCCCTCAAGCATATTGTTCTCAGATTATTAAATCACAAATTGCTTCACATAAAGAGTACGGTGGAGTTGTACCAGAATTAGCTGCTAGGCAGCATATGGAGTGTCTACCAATGATTGTAGATCTCTTATTGGAGCAAAATTCAGCCGCTTATAAAGACATAAAATATGTTGCGGTAACAGCAGGACCAGGTTTAAAAGGCTGTTTATTAGTGGGTTTAAGCTATACTAAAGGCTTAAGTGAGTCTCTTAACATCCCTCTAATTCCTATTAATCATTTAGAAGGTCATATTCTAAGTTACTCTGTGGAGTATGAGGAGGATGAAGCTTTTCCTAAATTGTGTTTATTAGTTTCAGGTGGGCATTCTGAAATTATTCTTATCAATAAAATTGGGGATTATAAGATTCTATGTCAGACCAGTGATGATGCAGCTGGAGAGGCCTTTGATAAAATTGGAACACTTTTGGGCATAGATTATCCTGCTGGGAAGGAATTATCAGAACTAGCTAAGACAGGTGTCGCAGGAATTTTCACCTTTCCCGAGGGCGTGCAAAGAGACTATGAGTCATTTAGTTTTAGTGGACTTAAAACCTCGGTTAGAAGAGCTGTGGAACTTCATAAATCTACGGGGAAGGAAGTAAATGCTCAGTTTAAAGCGGATGTTGCTTATGCAGTACAGGAAGCAATAGTTAATTCTTTAATTAAGAAGTTAGCATATTGGACGAAGGAAGTAGCACCCAAAAGTATAGTTTTAGCAGGAGGAGTCGCTGCTAATCATTTACTGAGGGATCAGGTAAAGGCCCTTTGCACCTCTTATAATATTGAGGCTATGATACCTTCCTTTGAGTTTTGTACAGATAATGCTGCTATGGTAGGCGCTGCAGCCCTTATGAAGATGAAACACGGATTGGTGAATTTAGAGAATAAGCTAGAAAGTCGATTGGTCGGGGCAAGAGCTCGGTGGAGTGTGGAGATTAGTACCTGTGGGTAAGATATCAGATATTCTTCACGAAATTGGCATAGTGCCTTCAAAAGGTAAGGGCCAGAATTTTCTTAATTTAGCAGATGCAACAAGATTGGTTGATGCTGCTCAGATTAGTGTAGATCATCCTATTATAGAAGTTGGTCCAGGTTTAGGAGTCATGACTGAGGTTCTTCTAAGAAAAGGACATAAAGTTTATGCTATAGAAATTGAGAAAAAATTCGGTGATTATTTAGAAAATCTATTTGAATCATATAAAGATAAGTTTGTATTAATTAGGTCCGATTTTAGAAAAGTTAATTTAAGTGATCTAAATTTAACCTTGTGTCAGGTAGTGAGTAATGTACCTTATGTCCTTTCATCTGAGATGATGTTGTGGATGTTGGATAATATGGAGTACATTATTAGTGCGTCGCTACTTTTGCAAAGAGAGTTTGCTGAAAGAATCGCAGGTGTGCCGAAAACTAAAGTATATGGCTCTCTATCTGTTCATGTTCAAGCTTACGCTGAAGTTAGCACTGGACTGGTACTGCAAGGCTCAGTATTTCACCCTCCAGCAAGTGTCGAATCTAGGCAACTTCAACTTAAATTCTTTAGAGAAAATTCTCCTTATCAAATCTCTAACAGAGAACATTTCGAGCATGTTGTTAGATCGGCGTTTGCTATGAGGAGAAAGAAATTAAGTAGTTGTTTAGAAAAAGGGGACTTAGGCCTTACTAAGATTGAAGCTCAAGCGCTGTTAGCTCAGATGGGGCTAGGGGAGAATGTTAGGGCAGAGGAATTAAGCGTGGAGCAATTCGTTAATCTTTCTAATTTAATCTAAATGTCTTTCTTCTTTTTCAAGATCTTTTAAAAAAATATAACCTAATCGCCCAGCATTAGATCTAATCTCTGCCCATTGTCCCATAATAGAAGTTACTCTGACAGTGGTCTTAGCCTCAATTCTTGCGATACTTTGAGACATTAAGGAAGGTGCACTTAAAACATTAGTAGATGTTACAGTGTAAAACAACACAGGAGGATCAAATTTTTCTACTTCATAAGACTTTAGAGGACTACCATCTAATGCCCTTTCATCAGCCTTTCCAGCAACAGGATCATCAATTTTTGGTTGCCCATAAATCCGGCCATCCAACTTCATCTCTGGAGATTTTTCTTCAATTGGAGCGCCTTTATTAGAATTTCCTAGATCTATTGGTTGAGGTACTTTACTTGCTGCGACTGAGGGCAGAGTTTTAATTGGTATCTTGCTATTAGCTTCAGGTATCACGTTCAGAGATTCTATTTCTTCTTTATCTATCTTTATCTTACTGGGCTTTTTTTCAGTCTCTTCTGGCATTGGATCAATAGTTGGTGAAGAATTAGTCTGAAGACCAGATAGTCGTTCTGAGATGATATCTAGAGGTGTTTCCTTCTCTATAGCTGAATAAGGAGGTAGAGGTGGAAGTACAGGAGATAAAACATTTGGTTCACTATTTAGACTGTAGAGAGTCCCTTGAAGCCTAGAGGAAAATAGCCTAATTACGCTATCGCTTGCTTTACTAATTGCACCAATAGACCATAAACCATAAAAGACTCCGCAAAGTCCAATGCCTATTATTATTTTTATGGGAAATAATTTTTTCTCTTCAACAGCTCTTTCCTTTGATCGAACATTTAAATTCATTAAATCAGAAATCGGTTCACTAAGCTGAGAATTAGTAGAAAGCCTGTTTATTTCTAAATTTTTAATGCTGACTTCGGCTTCATCAATATTGACATTCGTATTGTGACTTATACTTTGTAAACTAGAAAGATAGTTAAGATAAGTTTTACTTTCTTTTCTTTTCGGAGCTTCTATTAGTTCTTTGTCTAAACTTATTTTTAATATCTCACTAATCGCAGCTCTGTTTTCTCCTAGAGTCTTAGACTTTATTAGTGGCTCAAGTATGAGAATGCTTAGCCTATCTTCTCCAGCCTGATGAAGTAATTGAGCTACCTTAGAGCAGACTACGAAACATAATTCACTCGCAAATTCTAAAATTGGAGTATTTGTTAAGGTTTCAGAAATAGTACCTGCGATAAAAGGGATCGGAATTAAATCTTCTTCAGCTTGTACGTGGCACCATAGAAGGGCTATCACAGCATCTGTAGGAAGTTCTTCCTTTAGGCTATTAATGTTGTTAGCTAGCTCTGATTTATGGCTATTATCAAATAGGTTAACAAGTTCTGATCTATTACAACGTGCTAGACTTTCTTGAATTTCTGATGACATTTGCCTATTTTAAGTTTATCGACCCTTGATACTTAATAGTTATGGATTGATTTGTAGATAATAGACTTTATGTATAAATAAAGCTAGCTTTAAATTGCAGATTGTATAATAGTTACAAGGTATTAGCATAAAATAATAGTGTATTGGACTCAGATAAATCCCAACCCCTAGTAAATTTAAGCATTTCTTCAAACAAGGTGTTAAAGCTTGCACTCCTTTTTGAGATCCCACTTACCTGTCCGTATCTAATCTCCGCCTATTATAATAACTCGTGGTCAGCTTTAGATCTCCCAAGTTTTAAAGGCTTATTCATAGCGATTGTTGCTAGTCTTCTACTTTTTCTCTTAAATTTATTATTTTATGCAGTTACTTATAAATTTAAGTTAGCAAATATGATTAGCTTCATTGAAGGGGTAGTTGAACCACTTGCAGCTTCATTAACACTGAGATCGGCATTGCTTGTATCAATAGCCGCTGGAGTAGGGGAAGAGTTTTTCTTTAGAGGATTTCTACTTCCCTTGATAGGTCTTCTAGGTTCAAGCCTTGCTTTTTCACTTACTCACTTTTTCTTTGAAATAAGAAAATATTTAGCACTCTGTATCATATACACTATTATAGGAATGATATTTGGTTTCTTATATCGGTATTCTAGCTCACTATGGGTAGTAGTGATTTTTCATTCGCTATATGATTTTATGGCACTTTTATTTTTTAAATCTAAATTTAGATTTAAACTTAAATCTATTTGTTAAGTACCTTTTTATAGAGTTCTATATATTGATCCACAACAGGTTCTCGTCTAAAGTTATTTAAAGCTCTATCTCTAGCTGCCTTGCCAAATCGCTTATGAAGTGCAGGATCCTTTAATACTTTTATCGCATTCTCAGCCATAGATTGATAGCCACCGATCTCTGATAGTAAGCCAGTCTCTCCATCAATAACAACTTCTGGGATACCTTGAGCATTGGTTGCGATTACTGGTACACCGCAGCTCATTGCCTCTAAAGCTGCTAGACCGAAGCTTTCAAGCTCACTCGGAAGCATGAATAGATCAGCCGACTGTAGCCAAGGCACAAAGCTATCCATCTTACCAAGGAAGCAGACTTTATCAGAAATTCCTAGTTCTCGTGCTAATGCCTCGCATGTAGACCTCTCAGGCCCATCTCCTATTAGTACCAAATGGGACTGCACTTCTTTACCTATTATCGCAAATGCTTTTATAAGATCAGGGATCTTCTTTACAGGTCTAAAGTTAGAAACATGTAGTAGCAATTTAGTTCCACTTTCTATCGGACATTTTTTGATAATTGTTTTAAGAGGGTTTGGGGTGGAAGCGGATTTAGGACAAAATAGATCAGTGTCTACGAAATTTGGTATAACTTCAATTGGGGTAGAAGTAGGTACATTGAGTTTGTCATACGTTGCTCGTTTTAAGAACTGAGAAGGAGCAGTCACTGCATCACTTTCAACGATAGAAAATCTTGTAATAGGAAGATAGCTTCTATCTTGACCTACAAGTGTGATATCTGTGCCATGAAGGGTTGTAATGATTTTCGGTGACTTTGGTCCGAGGATTTGCTTAGCAAGATACGCACTGGTAGCATGGGGTACTGCGTAGTGTACATGAAGTAGATCCAGATTTTCGTAGGTAGAAACCTCTACCATTTTAGAGGCTAGACTCAATGCATAGGGCTGGAATTCAAATAGTGCATATTCTCTAACTTCTACCTCATGAAAGAATACATTATCTGTAAATTCTTTTAGCCTTCTAGGAATATCGTAGCAGATAAAATGCACTTGATGATCTCGCCTAGCAAGCTCTAGTCCGATTTCTGTAGCAACTACTCCACTGCCACCGAATGTTGGATAACAAGTAATACCAATTTTCATAAATATCTTAATTTAGTCATTTGGGTAAATAAATCTTGAGTAACTATTCTGAGGAGTCTCAAGAAAGGACTTTTCTGAATTCACGAGAGGCCCATCATGGTAGAACGGTTCTCCGAATTGAACTCCGATCATACTGCCATAGTATCCATCTCTGGCTGCTATGGCGTGTAATGAAAGGTCTGAACCAATTAAAGTTTGTGATTCAGCTATGGGTTTTGGTTTTACTTGAGACTGGTAGGCGTTAACTGCATTATCCTTAAGTACCTTAAATTTTGTGATATCAACGATAAAACTAGGCTTAAACTCTGCTCTAGCCATATACCAGAAAACGCTAGGGACTAAATGCGGTGCTTGTCCTTTGTTATCAGGATACTTTCTCAAGTTAGACATGAAAATTGAGTCCTTAACCAATAAATGGGTATTATTATGGTCTGGATGCCGATTTTCAAAGTAGGGCGCAAATAAGATGTCTGGTTGAACTTCTCTAATCAGAGTTACTAAAGTTTTAGTCTGTTGAGAATTTGCTTGAATCCCGCCATCAGGTAAATCAGCGCAAAGCCTCTTATCAATATTAAGAATATTAGAGGCTTTTTCCACCTCCTTCATTCTTTCCAAAGTCGAACCTCTTGTTGAAAGTTCCCCCTTAGTTAGATCTAAGATATAAATAGAACAACCTATATCTTTAAGATATGCAATAGTGCCCCCCATGAATATCTCTGCATCATCAGGATGAGGTGCGATAACTAGAACTTTAATATTACTCATGAATTATTATTAATGATTATATTATTATTTACTACACTATAGATTGATTCTGACACTATCTTATATGCTTGATCCCCTAGCAAAGTATATATAGAGATTGCAGAGATTATTCTTTCTTGCAATTCTCCCTGCGGATGTGAAAGATTAGTCACTTTTTGCATTCTTTCATTTAAAATAGCATCTTCTCTGAAATTCTGCTCTTCCACTTTATTTATAAATTTACTTAATGATTCAGTGATCGAATTGATTGTTTTTTCTAGGGGTTTCTGTAGGGTAGTATCAAGAGTTGTAGCCTCACTACGAAGTAGGTCAAGGAGTTCTTCTAATTTTTTAGAAGTAGAATCTTTTAGAGTGACTATAGTATTTGAAAGTTCTTTGTGGTTTTTTAATGCCGCTTGTATGGTTATAAGGTTAGCAAGGGAAACCTCAGTTTTATTCTCTAGTTCTGGAAACCATTTAAAAGCTTTGTCATCTATAATTGTCCCGTGTGCACGTTCAAGTAGTTTAGCTTGAGTTAAATTAAAATGCTTATAAAGTGCTGTAATCTGTTTATGATATTGAAGCTCCGAGTTTCCGCCTATATAGAAGACAGAATTAAAGAGAGAGTCTTGTAATATAGGTCTAAGTAGAGCTGAAGAACTAAATCGCCTCGGGTCAGTATCAAGAATTTCTTCTAGATCTTTCTTTGAATAGGTAGTTTCTTTACTAGAAAATTGGTTGTCTTTGTAATCTAGTCTATATCTAGAGCCATTAATGCTAAGAAAGAATAGAGATCTATTTTTTGATACATCAATGGGAGCGGGTTCATTATTTTTTACTAGTTGATCGGATTGCGACCTAAGTATCTGATGTATAAGTTCTGGCTGATTGATGCACTGCTTATAAATTTCACTGGTGTGTTTACTGAGATTTAAAACCCTTGGATCGAATAAAATAATTTTAGATTGAGGGAATAACTTATAGAATAAAGTCCCGTATAGTTCTGAAAGCGTAGCTTCTTTACTAGATTCTAGAATTAAGTTTAATAAGTTTTCAGGGAGTTCTAAAGATTCTAATTGTGTTCTTGATATAAGATTTTCTAAAGAAAGATCACCTACGCAGTGTCTGTTATCCTTAAGTTCTAAAAGATTAGTTTCTAAGTGTTCTTGATTCTCTTTAATAATAAGCGCTTTTGAAATTTCTAATAAATCATGGTCTTCAGTTTGTAACCAGAAAACGGGAGTTACATTTAGACCGGACTTTTGACTTAGCTTATCTGCAATTACTTCAGCTGTAATTATCTTATACAGAGTGAGGACAGGGCTACAAAGATAGCCTATTTGTTGCCCCGTTAATACAAATTGGATAGATGGCTTATCAAGCTGACTGATTACATTGGCAGGAGCCTCTATACTTTGTAAATAATCTTTCCAATCATTAAGTAAGGTCAAATTTTCTAAAATTCCAGGCGTAGCACCACTCATTGGCATATCGTAAGCTGCGTTCTGAATAGTAGAGTAGAAGCGACAAGGCATATTTAGTAAATTCAGTATGTTAGAGCTATTTAGATGTTGGATCTCACGTTGTGGGTCCGTACTTTGTATTTATACCTTTTTTTATGCTAATAAGAAGCACATGGCAAGCGTTGGCTGCTTTTAATCCTTTTAATACAATTTTTAAATTCTGTGAATTACGCGGAAGTATTAGAGAAGTATTTATATCGAATAGCTCGTGGTGAGCTTCGGGATCTTGAGCCTTTAATTCCGCTTATACCGCCTAGCATCCTGTTCATTCCAGTGATCGAGGAGAAGAGCTTAGGTGTGGAAAGTCATATAAGACTTCCCATGATAGAACGAGCTAGTAAAAAGTATCTGCCTGTGTTTTTACGTAAATCTCATGTTCTTGCAACTTACGAGAAGCTTAAGGTGGTGCCTCAAGAGGTTAGAGGAGAAACTTTGTTGATGACATTGCCTCATAATGTCGGCATTCTTTTCGAACCTAATTCCAGTCTCGAAGTAGCTTTTGACGTATCAGACTTTGGTTATTCTGATGCTGAATACAATGAAAGTAAAGAAGAGATAGAAGATTCTTCCATTAGTGCTTTTGTGCCAGAACTCCCATCTGCCCTTGAGGACCTATTTAGTGATGATGCACCTAAGGCTTCACCATTTGTCGAGATAAAGAAGTTAGAGTATGTTTTGAGAATGGAGCTGTCCAAGTTTAATGAAGTTCTAGAAGCCTTCTTATTGCCTTTTACTTCTTCATATTCTGATGCCATTTTGGGCGTACTTAGGGAGGAAATTGATGATGAGCGAAGGTATGAACTGAGTGAAGCTATTGCAAGGGTTAGTAACGAATTCTATGGTTATGCGGGAGCTATAGAGATATTTGATGACCTTCAAGATCCTAATTCTAGCGCCTGGGGTAAGTTTCAGACTGAAGCTCCGTTCTATAAGCGTGAGAATATCACGGATCAGCTAGAAATAAGCAAAACAGTAGAAAGTAGAAAAGATGGAATTTTTAAGTCCTTAGGTGGTCTAAAGAAATCAGGATTTAAATTATTCTCTAATTAAACCGAGGATTAGCAGTGTATTCTAATGCCCAGTTAAAGGAACAAGAGACTTTCGAGAACTACCGTGTGCTCGAAGAGAAGGTTTTGCCTTCAGGTAGGGGAGGAGTAGGATGCAGTGATTATGGGATGTGGTTTCTTCTTCTTTTCAGTTTATTCGTGCTAGATGGTATTTTTACATATATTGGTATTAGTCTTAGTAGTACCGAATTTGAGGCTAATTTGTTAATTCGGAATACGATGGAATCAATGGGCGTGGGAAAAGGCCTGTTACTTTCTAAGATTTGTTCTGTTTTAGCTCTTTCGGTTCTGTGGATCCTTCGTAAGGACATAATCTGGGTGCTTAATGCTGTCAGGGGATTGGTATTTATTTATCTTATATTCGCTATCATCCCTTGGAGCTTCGTATTAGTGAACATCTTGTTTATTGACTATTCCCTTTAGAGCCGATCTACTTTAAACTAACTGATATTTAGATATTTATTGGGCTTTAGTTATGCATAGAATTACACAATGGGGTGAGTACGGGGTTCATGTTGTACTATATCTTGCGCGGAAATCTCGGGAGGGTTCTTTAGCAGATTTTAGCGCGGTTGTAGGGGCTAGTGAAATTTCAGAAGCTCAGAACATAGCTTTAAATTATACTCAACAGATTCTTCTTAGATTAAAAACATTTGAAATAGTTGAAAGTGTCAGAGGGCCCAAGGGAGGTTACCGCTTAGCGAAGCATCCAAAGGATATTTCCATTCAAGATATCCTTGTAGCTACGGAAGGTGATACTGCTACAGTTATATGTGAATCACATAAGATTGAGCATGAGAATTGCCTGAGTGGAGCTAATTGTTCAATTAAAGGCGTTTGGTATGGCCTAAAGGATGTAATAAATACCTATCTCTCAGGTATCACTATTAGTGATCTACTAGATAAAGAAAATAATGAATCTAAAGAAGACGTATTAGTTAATCTACCAGTTCATCAGAGTCTTTCTTAACTTATGGAGGATTTTTTAATCAACTGGTTTAGCGCTACTTATATATCTTTTATTCAATCTAGCCCATTACTTATAGTCGGATTCTTATGTGCTGGACTTTTACATGTTTTAATCCCTGCTCAGTTTGTAAATAAGTGGCTAAGTGGAAAGGGAATTGGTCCTATTTTAAGAGGTAGCTTTATAGGTATGCCAATGCCACTTTGTTCTTGTAGTGTAATACCAGTCACAAGGTCTTTAATGATCAGTGGAGCATCAATGGGTGCATGTGCGAGCTTTTTAACAAGTACTCCTCAGATAGGATTTGATGCCTTTATACTGAGTCAGGGACTTTTAGGTATGCCGATGGCAATACTGATAACACTTGTTGCTTTTATCTCAGCTATTCTTGTTGGCTTATTGGTTGAAAAGTTTGGTACTAGAGAAATAGAGATCAAAGAAGTAAAGCCTTGTTGTCAGAACAAGCATCCCGAACACGATGCTCACTTAACCTCCAGTACGGATAAGGTTAGAGATTTTATTAAATACTCTTTTATAGACTTGCCAAATGATCTTTTTAGACCGCTTTTAATAGGCTTTGTTCTCTCTGGACTTATAGGAGCTGCTTTGCCGATTCAGGAAGCTAGTTCAACTACGGGTATCTTAGCGCAAGTATTTACAATGTTGATTATTTCAGTCCCCACTTATGTTTGTGCTGTAAGTTCTATTCCAGTGGCACATGCCTTTTTAATGAAGGGTATTGCTCCTGCTGCGGTGTTAGTTTTTCTGATCGCTGGTCCTGCAAGTAATACGACATCAATAGTTGCAAGTATTGAATTATTTGGATTTAAAGGGATGTTGGCGTATGTTTCTGGGCTGGTTGTGACGGTTTTAGTCGCAGCCCTAACATTGTCTTTTTTTGCAAAAGACATGTTTATAAATTACAGCGCGGATTTAATCACGCATGAACACAATTTATCAGAAAGTAACTACCAGACTGTTTGTGGCTTAGTGCTTCTTACCGTACTGGTATTGTCAAAACTATATAAATTTCAGTCTAAAAAGGCTCTTACTTAGTCTTTGCCTTAGCTGAATAAGCTGGGTGCTTAACCTTAGGTCTAGCATTTCCGTAACTTCCAACTTTTCTCTTACCCTTAGCGGATCTTTTATCGCCTTTACCCATTTTCTTCTCTCTGGTTAAATTAAAAATATTCTGAGGCATTCATAGGGAATATTAAGTAAATAAGCAAGGCTAGAGATTAAATTCAGCATTTTTAGAAAGAATTTCAATTTTTCTGCATTAAAGGTCTTTTAATTTAGGCTAACATCTTATATTAAGCCCCAATATGGGCTATTTCCTTATATTTTTACTGTTTATTGTCTTGCTCTTTTTTATTGCCGTGTTGGTAGGTACATTTATGCCTAGTAAGATGGCTTCTGATTACTTCAAGATGTTTAAGTCAAAAAACGAACCAGAGACAAAAGCCTAAAATTTCATATTTATTTAAATTGTAAACTAATAATCATATTGTAATCCTATGAGTACCTCAATAAATCCTAACATTAGAAACATCGCAATTATCGCGCACGTGGATCACGGTAAGACTACCTTAGTAGATCACATGCTACGCCAGGGTCTTGCTCTTAAAACTTCTCAAGGCAATACAGACCGCCTTATGGATTCTATGGATCTTGAAAGAGAGCGTGGGATTACTATTGCTGCTAAGAACTGTTCAGTCGAATACAAGGGAGTAAAGATTAACATACTTGATACTCCTGGACACGCTGACTTCGGCGGAGAAGTAGAGCGTGCTTTGAAGATGGTTGATGGTGTAATTCTTTTAGTAGATTCATCTGAAGGACCACTACCACAGACTAGATTTGTTCTTAAGAAGGCTTTAGAAGCTAGGTTGGCGATCGCTTTAATTATTAATAAAATTGATAGACAGGATGCTAGACCTGAAGAAGTTCTAAATGATGTTTATGATCTATTCATCGATTTAGATGCTGACGAATCTCAAATTGAATTTCCAGTACTTTACGCTATTGGAAGAGATGGTATTGCTAAGAAAACTCTTGATGGTACTGAGAATAACTTAGTTGCATTATTTGATACTATCGTAGAATCCATTCCTGGACCTAAGTATACTGAAGGTGAGCCTCTTCAGATGTTAGTAACAAATGTCAGTTACTCTGATTATTTAGGTAGATTGGCTATCGGAAGAGTTTTTAACGGATCTGTAAAGAAGGGTGATGCATTAGTAAGAATTAAGAGTGATGGAACAGCTGCTAATCTTAAGTTAAGTTCTGTTCAAGTTTATAAGGGTGTTCAATTCGAACAAGCAGATACAGCGGATGCTGGAGAAATTGTTATTCTAGCTGGTGCTGAAGAAGTTGAAATTGGGGATACAATCTGTACTAAGGATAGTCCTAAAGCACTTCCAAGAATAAATGTAGATGAGCCTACAATGTCAGTTTCAATATCTGCATCAAGTTCTCCATTTGCTGGGCAAGAAGGAGAATTCGTTCAATCAAGAAAGATTCTTGAAAGACTTCAAAAGGAAGCTCTATACAACGTTGCGATCAAGGTTGAGGAAGATGCACAAAGTGATTCTTTCTCTGTTAAGGGCCGAGGTGAATTCCAGATGGCAATTTTAATCGAGCAAATGAGAAGAGAAGGATATGAGCTTACAGTTGGAAGACCTAAGATTCTTTTTAAAGAAATTGACGGTCAGACAATGGAGCCAATTGAGCATCTATTCATAGATTGTGATGAGCAATATATGGGTGTGGTAACTGAGAAGTTATCAATTAGAAAAGGTAAGATGCTAAACCTAGTAAATCACGGAAGTGGTCGGGTAAGATTAGAGTTCTCTATCCCTTCACGTGGGCTAATAGGTTATAGAGGTGAGTTCCTTACTGATACAAGGGGAACAGGTCTTATGAACTCAC
>JBILFC010000259.1:0-4445 GCA_044351785.1 Bdellovibrionota bacterium | reverse complement strand
CACTTGTAAGCGGATATGAGCCTCATAGAGGTGAATTCGCTAGTCGTAAGAGTGGTTCGTTAGTAGCTGATAGAGAGGGTATAGCTGTTGCATATGGCCTTTATCACCTAGAGCCTAGAGGAAGACTATTCGTATTACCTAATGATAAGCTTTATAAGGGCATGATCATTGGAGAGCATAATAGAGATAATGATCTTCACGTGAACGCTTCTAAGGAAAAGAAACTAAGTAACATGAGAGCATCTGGTAAGGATGAGCATATTCAACTTACGCCAATTACTCCATTAACTATTGAAACTGCATTAGAGTTTATTAATGAGGATGAGCTAGTGGAAGTAACTCCTAAGAATATTAGGTTGAGAAAGATTAGCTTGAAGTAGGGTGGACTGCTTTTCCTATCTATACTTAGGTAATCTTATGCTTAAAATCTAAACTAGTCGATAAAAACGACTTTAATTTGAATAATTTGTTAAAATTAGTTGACTATCATTCACTCCTTAGATATTAAGCCCCCTCGAATTGTTAATAATTCGAGCGTTTTAGATTGCGGGCGTTTAGCTCAGTTGGTAGAGCATCGGCCTACAGCATTATAGTGTAAATCCCAAGTATGGGATTTACGGTGTAAGGCCTATGGTCGTTACGCTAGAATAGGTTGTAGTTTAGAACGTGCGGGCGTTTAGCTCAGTTGGTAGAGCATCGGCCTTACAAGCCGGAGGTCATAGGTTCGAGTCCTATAGCGCCCACCATTTTTTGTTAGGTTTTTAAGTGACAATATTTTGCGGGGCGGTAGTTCAGCTGGTTAGAACGCCGGCCTGTCACGTCGGAGGTCGCGGGTTCGAGTCCCGTCCGCCCCGCCATTTTTATATGCATTCATTTGGCATATATAGACCAATCTATAATAAGGTAATATGGGAACTTTTGGAATTGGAAGTTTTGCGAATGATACTGCTTTAGATTGGCTAGATGACTTTATAAAAAGCCCTAAATTATCAGCATTAGAAAAAATTTTTGGAAATTATTGCGCTACGCAAGATTCTCCTGAAATATGCCAAGTAGCACTGGAAGTGCTAGCAGCCTTGAATGGATATCCTTCGGAAGAACTACCTTATTGGATCCTTCCTTGGATCACTCGTAACTCCTCTAAACTTGAATTAGATTTAATTAATAAGGGTCTAGAAGCTGTACATATTCTGCGAATTTGTGATTTAGGTCAGTTGTGGGATGATTCTGAGTATAAATCAGACTGGATAAAAATTATTGATGATATTGAAAAACGCCTACAAGCTTCTCCTAAAAAGTTTCCCAAGGTAAATAAGTTAAAGAGACCAGAGAACGGATGTCCGATTACAATTAATACGGATAATGGAAATCAATATTTTATTTTTCCAGAAAATGCGCTACCTGATTTAGGTAGATTCTGTAACGAAGAAGATACATGGATACGCTTTAGACTCGATTTTCTATTAGATGATTCTGAGTTATTAAAAATTGCAAGTTGGTTCAGAGGTCATCAGCAACTTCCAAAGGTCTATTTTCAAGCAAATTTAGATTCGTCATATCTTAAAAGAGGAGAGCTTTTAAACTCTTTTAATTTTCTAACAGATATGGCTTTGGACGTTAATTGGCCAGATCTCGACCTTTCATCTTTAAATAGTTATAAAGAATTAAGAACATTACATATAGGAAATGTATCAGATTATTCAATACTCCGTTATTGTAATTCATGCCCCATAGAGTCCTTAAAAATATCAACTAGTAAACTAGATTTTAATTTTTTAAGAGATTTAGTAAATTTAAGGAATTTTTCTTTAGTGTATTGTGATAATGATTCATTCAATCAATGTTTAATTCATTTGCCTGATACGATTTCTTCCTTAAGTTTTACCGGAAGGGAATCCTCGGTAGTCCATTTAGATGAAATCAAACTGCGTTATTTAAATAAATTAACTTTGTATGGATTATCTGTGTCTAATGAGGAAATTGATTTTAGTAATCTCGAAAGTTTAACTGAACTTAATATAAGTTTCTATTCTTACTCCGAGACTCTTAAGATCATAATCCCTAAGAATCTTCAGTCGCTTCATGTTAGAAGTGACCAGTTAGTAGAAATCGCTAATCCAGGTAATGCTACTTTAACAAATTTAGATCTCTATACGCCTAATTTAAGGACAAGCTTTTCCTCTCTAAAGTCATAACCACTTGATTTAATTTCACTTGCATGTTCTTTCCTATGCTCTGAGGCCTATAGGTGAGGGTACTTTTAAATATGTGGAATATCCTTAGCGTGCTTATTTTTGATATTCCCAGAGACCCGACTATCGACCGTTTACATTGGTCGGGGCGGTATTGGGTTTGCGTCATGGCCCAATAAATTTTTAAACTAGCCAGCTCTTCTCCCTCAATCAAGGGATGAACCTGGCCTATTTTTTAAATTGAATTTTAGAAAATAGGCCAGGGGGAAGGTTGTACTAGAACCGACTTTTAATCAAAATTACCGAAGGACCAGTATCCCTCTCCGCAGTATTGTTTAAAGTTGCCTACACCAGAAATTGATTCTGTTATTCCGTTCTCACTAAAAGTCACAGTTGCAGTAAGAGTGAGATTTCGCACTTTATTGCAATCTAGATTTATTGGATTCTCAGAGATCGTGTGCTCATCGCTTCTGTAACTTCCGTCAAAAGTAAATTGCTTCAGTGAATTCCAATTAAAAGTTAGTCCTTTATCGGTAATGAGCTGTGCTGATTCAAGTGTTACTTGAATGGGATTATTGGTGGAGATTTTATCCATTCCCTGCAAATATAAATAGTAGGGGGGACCACCAGAGGTAGTGCCGTATCTTGTGAGAGTAAATAGCAGTTTAAGAGAATCAGTTTTATAAGGAATAATTAAGCTTCCATCTAAGCGTTGCCAATGAACGTAGGAAGTAGAAAAAGTAAAAACTAATATTCCAAAAAAAGCTAGGAGAGAGATTATTAATTTCTTTGGCAATGTTATATCTCCATACATTTATAAAAGCGTTATTAGTGTAAGTCGTAAGAACAGCGGACTTAAGGACCTAGCAGATCTTACTTTTACTCACAAGTCTGTAAAACAGGATTTCCCTCAATATAGCCCCCCTCAATATAGCCTCAGAGCGTAGTGCGGACCCCTTGCTTTAATGAATTAAAGTAAAAGTACTCATCTTCGGGGCACTTACCCTAGTTTCAATTAACGTAGGAGCACTATCTCTTCCTTAACTTTAAATCCTTTAAAGTTCTAACCACCTGAAATAATTTAATTTGCATATTTTGTACTATGCTCTGAGGAGTATTAGATGTGAGTATTAGATGTGATAATACGCCAACTTACATGTTTTATCCTGCCTATGTAACCGAGAGAGCTAAATATATAATAATAAAGGGGTGGATAGGCAAGTTAGACAAACTCAATCAATTAGCGATTTGACAGTTCCAGGGGTCGAGCTCAGTCTGGGCCTTCCCATAGTAGTGAATAAAGAACAGAATCAACCAAAAGCTCCAACGAGTCTCAGGGAAGTAGATAAATCTAAATTAGTTACTTTTGAATCAGAACATTTTACTGCGTATGGTGCGAGTAAAGAGCAAGCAGAATCTGTAGCGACTAATGCAGAAGTCTGGCTGAAGCATCTTAATAATGAATGGTTTGAGAATAAGCCAATCAACTGGCCTGTAAAAGCTGAGATAGTTGCGAATGTAGATGAAAAATTAGGGGCAGGCGGTGAGACAAATTTTAATATTAGTAAAAGTGGTATTCTTTTAGGTATAGAATCTAAAGTACAGGGATCACCTGAACGTCTGAGTGATAGTGTGATCCCTCATGAAATATTACACATTTTAGCTGCTACTAATTTTAGTAATCAATTAATACGATGGGCAGATGAGGGGATTGCAACCTCTATAGAATGTAGTGCAGAAAAACTTAGACTTAAAGATATTATTTCATCGGATATTAAGAGGATTGAGCAAGGATTAGGCTCATCCTTAGAAACCTTCGATAAGATCTTAGTACGGATTACTTATCCTGAGGATCAGAAAGCTTTATTAGAGTTCTATGCCAAAAGTACGTCTCTTACAGAATTCTTAATTGAAAGGGAAGGTAAGGAACATTTTATGAATTTTCTAAAAGAAGCTAATCCAGAAAAAACAAATTTGCAGCATTGGAATAGGCTCTTAAATAAATACTATAAGTTAGACGGGTCTTTTGAACTAGAGGTTACTTGGCGAATGTGGGCAAGATCTAAAAAGTAGATTAAAAAATGGGGGCAGAAAAACCCCCTAGAAATTTCATGATAGCTCGCGATCTCAAATAATGATAGCGAGATCTTGCATCAGTTTGCGAATCCGTTGAACCTTAGTTTGATCGCAGACGTATTCTCTGGCAATCTCACTATCTGCCTTTTCTGAGTAGATAGCATAAGTTACCTTATA
>JBILFC010000014.1:0-23174 GCA_044351785.1 Bdellovibrionota bacterium | reverse complement strand
AATATGTATATGCGATCTAATATAGTTAAGATGTCAACGATCTCAATCCATTTTTGACCTATGACAACGCCAGCATTTTATTTAAATATATTTTACTTTTTCATTTCACTGTTTCTAGTCCCCTTATCATTGGAGGCCCAAACTGTAGCTGAATTTGAAGGTACACCAAAAATGGGTATCAACGAATTTGGAGTTTTTAGAGCACCTACTGATTTAACTCCAGAAGAGCAAGCTACACATAAAGTTCTTATCACAAAAAAAGATGATAAATACTATTGGACCTCTAGAGAGAATAGAGAACTGCGCAAATTTGAAAGCGGGGCTTTTGTTACTTATTGGACATTAGATGGTTCTGGCTACGTTCGCATTGGTAATGAAGAATGGAAGAGCAAAATGAGAGTGAAGTATCCACAATATAACTTTGATTACGTAGAACATCTGACTATCGGGCTGGGGTCTTTAAGTTATTATGGAATAGCAGAAAAATAATAGAATCTACGGCACGCATCCCATATTAAGATGGACCAAACCCATAGAGGAGGAGATCCCACAGTCGCTGTCCGAGACAGCGACTTCCCTTCGACTACCTTTGGTAACTCAGGGCAGGCTGAATGACAGCGATTTTAAATGGCTCGGTGCATAATTTATATAAAAAATAATAAAAGGGCCCTGCCCCCTCTCTCTTTCCGCAGACAAAGTACTCGTTTGCAAGGAAAGGGAGAGGGGGCAGGGCCCTTTTCAATAGCTCCTACTGAAACAACTTCCCATCGGGGGCTTTTTCTTCATCTATGCCCTCTTCATCATCCCCCTCATCTACAAGCTTAGCAACAGCAACCACCTTCTCGCTCTCATCAAGATTAACAAGCCTTACTCCAAGAGTATTTCTTCCAATTGTAGAAATACCGCTGGCTTTCATTCTGATAATCTTACCAGAGTTAGTAACGATCATGATATCTTCTTCGTTTGTTACAAGAGCCGTACCAGTAACGTAACCGTTTCTTTCAGAAGTCTTAATATCTATTACTCCCTTACCGCCTCTACCTTGCGCTCGGTATTCAGCAGTAGAAGTTCTCTTACCATACCCATTCTCACAAACAGTAAATAAAGTAGTATTACCTGCATCATGATCTTCACTAGGAAGAACAGTCAGGCTCATTACCTCATCCCCGCCTTCAAGATTAATCGCACGAACACCCCTAGCAGTTCTACCCATCGCCCGTACAGCATCTTCCTTAAAGCGAATAGTTAAACCAGTCTTAGTAGTAATCAAGAAATCACTAGTACCATCTGTAAGCTTAACAGCTACCAAAGTATCGCCATCATCAAGAGAAGTAGCAATCAAGCCAGAATTTCTAACATTAGAGAAGGACATAAGATCAACTCTCTTAATCACACCCTTCTTAGTTAGCATTACAACATACTTACCATCTTCAAACGTTCTTACTGGAACAATCGCTGAAACCGCCTCATCTTCTTTCAGATTTAGCATGTTAACAATCGCCCTGCCCCTAGAAGTTCTGCCCCCTTCAGGAAGATTATAAACCTTAATCCAATAAAGCTTACCAGCGGTTGTAAAAACTAAAAGATACGCATGCGTTGAGGCTACAAAGAACTCACTTACAAAGTCCTCATCAGTATCCGCCAACTTCTTAGTCCCTTGAACACCCTTACCGCCCCTCTTCTGAGCTCTGTAAAGACTAGGAGAACAACGCTTCGCATATCCCTTATGAGAAATACTCACCACCATCTCTTCTTCAACAATAAGATCTTCAAGATCAATATCGTCACCGCCATTAACTTCAAGTTCCGTCTTTCTATCATCCCCGTACTTACTTAAAATCTCTTGGAGCTCTTCTGTAATAACTCTATCAATTTCTTTAGTGCTAGAAAGAATCTTTTCTAAAGCTGCAACAAAAGCTGTTACCTCATTATACTCATCTTCTAAACTCTTTCTTTCTAGTCCAGTTAAACGCCTTAAAGGCATATCCAAGATACTTTGCGCTTGAATTTCACTTAGCTTAAACTGTGCAATTAAGTTCTCTTTAGCATCCGCAGTAGAATCAGATTTCTTAATCGTAGTGATAATGTCATCAATATTATCAAGCGCTATTCTTAAGCCTTCTAATATATGAAGTCTCGCTCTAGCCTTTTCAAGCTCAAATCTAGTTCTTCTAACAACAACCGTACGCCTATGATCAATAAAGCACTGAAGCATATTCTTTAATGGCAATTCTCTTGGAATACCATCAACGATTGCTAACATAATTACGCCGAATGATTTCTGAAGATACGTGCTAGTGTAAAGCTGATTAATTACAACCTCAGATACTGCATCTCTCTTAAGTTCAAACACCATTCTCATACCATGACGATCGGACTCGTCTCTGATCTTAGAAATCCCAGTTATCTTCTTTTCATTAACTAGCTCTGCGATCTTCTCGATTAGTCTCGCCTTGTTAACCTGATAAGGAAGCTCATCTACGATAATTGCCTGAGTTTCTCTTTTATTGCTAAGAGTCTCAACTCTCATCTTAGCTCTGATCTTTATTGAACCTCTACCAGTTCTATAAATTTCTCTAATCGCATGTGTTCCATAAATTATCCCGCCTGTTGGGAAATCAGGAGCAGGAATACATTCCATTAACTCTTCAAGAGTTATGTCTGGATTTTCAATTTGCTTAATTGTAGCAGTAACAACTTCTGTAAGGTTGTGTGGTGGAATTTTAGATGCCATACCTACGGCAATCCCTTCAGCGCCGTTAATCAAAAGATTCGGCACCCTTGAAGGAAGAACAAGAGGCTCTTCAGTGGACTCATCAAAGTTCGGAGTAAAATCTACCGTACCCTTATCAATATCTTGCAATAAAGCCTCTGCTAGAGGCCTCATCCTACACTCAGTATAACGATAAGCTGCCGCTGGATCTCCATCAACAGAACCAAAGTTACCTTGTCCGTGAATAAGCGGGTAACGCATATTCCAGCCCTGAGCAAGTCTTACTAAAGAATCATACACCGCCGTATCACCATGAGGGTGGAACTTCTTCAAAACTTCCCCTACTACACCGGCACACTTTGAAAACTTACGACTCGATAAAAGTCCTTCACCCAACATCGCGTAAAGTATTCTTCTGTGAACTGGCTTAAGGCCATCTCTCACGTCTGGAAGTGCCCTACCTATAATTACGCTCATCGCGTAATCAAGATAAGATCCTCTCATCTCATCTTCAATGGTTACTGGGATTATTGACTGTGAATTTTCTGGTAAATTATCTTGGCTCATTATCTTCTCTTATATATCAAGATTTCTAACACGAAGAGCATTCTCTTCAATAAACTCTCTTCTAGGCTCTACGGTATCACCCATGAGAAGAGTAAAAATACGATCAGATTCTATTGCGTCATCAATTCTTACTTGAAGTAGGCTTCTCTTTGTTGGATCTAATGTTGTGTCCCAAAGTTGATCAGGGTTCATTTCCCCAAGACCTTTAAATCTAGTAATTGCTAAACCTTGCTTACCTCTTTGAACAATATCATCTCGAATTGAGAAGATATTATAAAGTACTTTTTCAGATTGTTTTTTATCGTCTATGCTAACTCTATACGGAGCAGTTCCTGATAGATAGATTTTTTGTAGGATCGTTTGAAGTTGTTTAAAGTCTTCAGATGAAACTAAAGAAAAATCAATCTTACTCACGTATCTCTCGTTATGTCTTTCTACAGAAACAACAATCGAAGTAGTTCCATGCTCCTCATCTTTTATTAACTCAGATCCCAACCATATAAAACCAGGATTACTTCCCTCAAAAAGCTTCTTAGCTTTTTCCACTAAAAGCATAACACCTGCTTCCGTGGTTAACGCATCTCGGTTAAGATCATCAAGACTAGCAAATGCCCTAACAACTTCTCTTCTTGTATCATCAACTTCTAATACCTGAAGAATTTTATATGCCTCACTAATATCTTTTAAAAATTGTTCCAAACTGCCTTCTGATAAAACGCCAGTCTTTGATCCCTCACCTGAGACAGTCACGCCATCGACTCCAGCATGAATAATGAAAGAATCAAAGGCCCTATCGTCCTGAAGATAAAATTCTTGTTTCCCCTTTTTAACTCTATAAAGTGGTGGTTGAGCAATATACAAATACCCTCTTTCAATAAGCTCTCTCATCTGCCTAAAGAAGAAAGTAAGTAGAAGAGTACGAATGTGACTTCCGTCTACGTCCGCATCTGTCATAATTACTACTTTATGATAACGAAGTTTCTCAACATTGTAATCATCCGCACCAATTCCACTTCCAAGTGCGGTAATGATGGTCCGGATTTCCTCAAAAGCTAACATTTTATCAAATCTAGCTTTTTCAACGTTTAGAATTTTACCTTTAAGAGGCAATATCGCTTGAACTGTTCTATCTCTTCCTTGCTTAGCAGAACCACCCGCAGAATCTCCCTCTACAAGGAATATTTCACACTTAGTGGGATCTTCCTCTTGGCAATCAGCTAGCTTTCCTGGAAGGCTCATGGAGTCTAATGCACCCTTTCTTCTTACAAGCTCTCTCGCACGTTTCGCTGCATGTTTAGCGCGCTGAGCATCAAGACCTTTATTAACTATAATTTTAGCAATCTGGGGGTTTTCTTCTAAGAACTGGGAAAGCTTTTCGCCTAGCATCTGCTCAACCATTCCCTTAACTTCACTATTGCCTAGCTTAGTCTTAGTCTGACCTTCAAACTGAGGCTCTGGAATCTTAACAGAAATAATTGCCGTGATACCTTCTCTTACGTCTTCGCCTTCTAGGTTTTCATCACCCTTTTTTATAAGGTTGTTAATAGTAGCGTAGTTGTTAATAGCTCTTGTAAGCGCTGTTCTAAAACCCGCGAGATGCGTACCGCCCTCTATCGTATTAATGTTATTTGCAAAAGAATATACGGCCTCCGTGTAGCCATCGTTATATTGCATTGCTACTTCAACGCTAATTCCATCTTCTCTAACTTGAGAAAAGTATGCAGGCTCTGCAAATAAAGCTACCTTAGATTTATTAAGGTGACTTACAAAACTTCTAATCCCGCCCTCATAAAAATACTCTTGGCTTTTTGAATTTCTTTCGTCTGTAAAATAGATTCTAATTCCGGCATTTAAAAATGCTAGTTCTCTAAATCTAGAGGAAAGAATATCAAACTTAAATCCTTCTACTGTAGGGAAAATTTCTTTATCTGGTAAAAATGTTACCTTAGTTCCTGTCTTAGAGCTTGTTCCTATTTTCTTAAGTGGATAAAGCGGGTCGCCTTGTTTATATTCTTGAAAGAAAACATCCCCGCCCCTTTTAACTTCTACAGAAAGTCTTTCACTAAGTGCGTTTACTACTGAAACCCCTACTCCATGAAGACCACCTGAAACTTTATAGGCTTCATTTTCAAATTTACCACCAGCATGAAGCTTTGTTAAAACAACCTCTACTCCACTTATTCCTTCAGAAGCATGAATTGCCGTAGGAATTCCTCTTCCATCATCTTCTACCGTAACCGATCCATTAACGTGAATTGTAACGTGTATGTTTGAGCAGTGGCCTGCCATTGCTTCATCGATAGAGTTATCAACTACTTCGTATACAAGGTGATGATATCCACGCTCTACTGTGTCCCCAATATACATCCCTGGACGCTTTCTAACGGCTGCTAGACCCTCTAAAATCTTAATATTATCAACACCATAATCATTGGTGTTTGTTTCTACTTCTGGAATCGCGTTAGTCATGAAATTTATATAATAAAATCAATATATTATTAAAGAAAAATAGGCTCTTGTTTATACAATATTAGCGCCTTTTCGGCAATCTTTAGATAGATAAAAAAACCTTTTAATTATAATATCTTATGTAGCAAAACCGTTTCTAATTTCCCTTATACTTAGTTCTTCTAAGATTTCTCCTCTTTTATGAGTGGTACTTAAGAAAACTTGGGCTCCTGTGTTCTTTAAAACCTGATAAAAAGCCTTACTTCTAGATTCATCTAACTCACCCTCAAAATCATCAAAAAGAAGAACTGGCTTCTCCCCTATTACTTTCTCAATCATTCTAAAGGCACCTAATTTAAAACTGAGGGCTATAGTTCTTGCTTGTCCTTGTGAACTTAGTTCTCTAGAACTTCCTTCTGCTGTGCTAGAAGTAAACTTAATTTTAATATCATCTTTATGAATTCCAATACTAGTTCTTTTATTAATTCTATCTCTTTCAAGATTGTTAATAAAAAGATCTTTTGAAAAATTACTCTTGTATTCTAGGCTTAGATTCTCATCTTCTTTATTTGAAATCTGAAGATATGCCTGATTTACATAATCTTTAATATTTTCAATTAAAAATGCCCTTTTTTTACTTATTTCTAGATTTAAAAATATTAAGTTATCTACAAAAAGGTCAGCTTCATTAAACCTCTCTGAATGTAAAAGAGAGTTTCTCATCTTAGAAATTTTAGAATACTCTAAAAGCACTTTAGTATAATTTTTATCAATCATAACTAAAGTACGATCTAAAAATTGTCTTCTTATTTGCGGTGCTCCCTTAACAATTTCTAAATCATCTGGAGTAAAAAGTACTGTTTTTAGATTGCCTATAAAATTATCAGCCCCACTAACTCTTTTATCATTTAGTAAAAGCTCTCTTTTACTTCCACTTATTTTAACTTCTAGTGTTAGCTCACCTAGTTCAGTTTCTATTACGGCCTTAGAGCTTCCTATTTTATCACTATAGTCGTTTCTTAGAATGTTCTTAAGAGTTGGGGTTCTAAATGATTTTGCATGTGAGAGTAGAAAAATTGCCTCTAAAATAGAGGTTTTACCCTGTCCATTATCCCCTAATAATAAGTTAAGAGAGTCTTTAAAGTGAATTGTCTGGGGTTCAAGGTTTCTAAGCCCAAATACTGACAGGCTTTTTATAATCACTAATGTAACCTATTAGGCATTCTCAAAGCGCATTGGCATAATAATGTTCTCATAAAGGTCGTCATTATCACCAGAGAAAACTCCTGGTACTTTATCACCATCAAGTCTAATAGTAAGAGTTTTACATGAACTCATGACACCTAACATATCAAGTAAGAACTTAGAACTAAATCCTAATGTAACATCTGGACCATCTTGTTCTACTTCTACGCTCTCTGAAGCTTCCCCTACTTCAGATGATGCTGAAGATAGTTCTAAAACAGAATCTTTAAACTGTAGTTTTAATGCTCTAGCTTTATCGTTAGCTACTAATGAAACTCTTTTTACAGCTGAATAAAATTCTTGTCTATCTACTATTACCTTAGTACTAGTATTAGCTGGAATTACTTTTTTATAGTCTGGATATGTTCCATCTTTAAGTCTTAATCCTAAAGTTACTCCATCAATTAAGGCAGTAAAAAATCCATTCTGAACACTAACTTTAATTGTCTCACTCTTAGTATCTTCTAATGCCTTTTTAAGGTCTTGAAGGCCTTTTCTAGGTAATAAAATAGGAGCGTCCATAAATACATGCTCTACAGGTCTATCAAGCATAGACAGCCTATTACCATCTGTAGCTACTGCCCTAAGTACTGGCTTATTAGGTCCTAATGGTCCTTCTATAATTTCTAAAAATAAACTGCTGATTGCAAATCTTGTTTCATCTGTACAAGCTGAGAATAAACAATAATCAATCATGTTAATTAAAGTAGTTCTTTCTAATTCGTGTGGATGATCTAATTTAATTCCTGATATTTCTGGATATTCATCTCCAGGTGCTCCGTTAATTTTGAATGAAGACTTACCACAAAGAATTTCTAATTTAGATTTACTTTGCACGGATAAATTTATTGGAAAATTAGGAAGTTCTTTAATAATTTCATAAAACTTCTGAGCTTCAAGCATTATACTTCCAGGTTCAGTAACTTCAGCTTGAATAGTTGAAAGCATGCTAACATCTGTGTCAGTTGCTAGAACAGTTAAAATACCACTATTACCTATTTTATCTGCTCTGATTAGAACGTTTCTAAGTACTTGTTGAGCTATCTTTTCTTGAACAATTGATGATGCAAGAAAACAACACTGAGATAAACTTTCCTTAGGTACTGTGACTTGCATAATTAAAACTCCTGATAGTTTTATGAAGGTGGTTTAGTGATTTAACTTAGATATCCTACTTCTAAAAATAAAGTAAATCTAGTGGTTCCAGAATTTAATTTAACTTCTTCTTATGAACATAATAATTACTATTATTAATATACAAATTATAAAAATTAGTAGTAGTTATTATAGTAGGAGCTAACTTTGTTAGTAGTGAGTTTAAGTCACTAAGAATCTTAAGGATAGCTTGAGGAATGTGTTGTTGGTAAGTTATTATCTAGCCTGAGGATAGATGTGGGTAAATGTTGGTAAAGACCAGACTTCAACGTAGCTATGTCTTCTGTTGTGGATATCTAATAGTTTTTGAATAACTTATGAACATGATTTAGCATACTTATAAACAGCTTATAGGATAATTTTTATTAATAATTTTTCTCTAGGTTGATCAAAAGATTGATTTATGATTAAAATGACGCTCTGTTTGTTTTAAGACAGGTTTTGTTATTAATGTTTTATAAATTAAAATACGGGTAGAAGAGATATAAATCGCTTCAGTAGAGGGTAGGGGATCTGAATTCTATTGAAGCGAAAGAAGATTAAAGGTTTTAATAGGGATTTAACAGGAAGTATGGAAGAAGTAAGAATAAGAGTGAAATAAGCTGAGCCTTGAGATGTTTAATAAACATTTAAGGGCTCAGCTTATTAGCAATTTGGATGCTTTTAGGTAGATGAGCGGAAGTAGTGTCAAAGTAAGTATTGGAAAAAAGAATGTTGTCAGAAAACTTTCAAGCGATTCGTCGTCCGATTGTCAGGGCCCCAAAGGCAAAAAGCCTTACTGTTCGAGGTCAGAGAAGCTTACCGACGAATCAAGAACCTGTTGCTATTTGTTCTGGCGATAAGAGATTCAATCGTTCGGAACGGAATAGTCGCAGACACCATACTCCAGTGAGTCGTTGATCCAAAGAGTCAGGGCTGATCCCAATATCATATTTTCACTCGATGACGGGGTGAGAAGTTTTGATAAGTGAGACATTTGCGGTCTCGCTAAGGTTGGCCCTGACTCCCCTTATTCTCCGACCTGTGTCCCAGTCACAAGGAATTGTGACGAGGGGATGGGGCCAGGTCGGAGTACTTTACACCGGATTCATGTGGCGGCTATGGCACAGACTGCATAGCTTGAGTGTATGGTGGTTCTGCAGAACTCCCATATTCTGACGTTGCGTGAATCCGGTCTTGATTCTTACCGTGATGAAGAAAGAGAAAAGATTGACGACCTGTGTATGGTTTTCTTTCCTTCTGACTTAACAACGTATTCGCTGTTAGCAGGGGCGATGGTTTGTTTCATGGAGGTTGAGTTGGATATCTTATTCACGGTTTGGAGAGGTCCGGCGTAAATGGCTTTAACTGTAAGGCTCCTTGCTAAGCAGTTAGGCGGGGAAATTTGCGTCCGGACCTTTTTAAATGTTTTTTTCTTCTTTCGTTTCTTCTCTCATTCATCTAATTTAATTAGATGAAATTTCTAATTAAAATTATCCTTCCTTTTTTACTCTTTTTAAGCACAGTTCAAGCCGATGATGGGCTTGATGATAAAGTAGCAAGTCTTAAAAAAATAGTTGATTCCATAGAAGTTAGTGAGAAAAGAGTTGTAGAATTTACTAACGATCTTAAAAAAGCAGAATCACAAAGAATAAAAGACGACCTAGAACATAAAATAAAAGAAGAAAATACACAGATCAATAATTTAAAAACTAATCTGAACTTAATTGTAAGTGAAACAGATCCTAAGCTTTTTGAAGATAGTGTTGCAAATGGACCAATAAACTGGACAAAAGATCTAGAAGAACTTCTATCACCACTTATTACAGAAACTAAACGCTTAACTAGTAGACCAAGAGAACTAGATAGGCTTTATAGAAGAATTAGTTTTCTAAAAGAGATAGCCGTAAAAGAAAATCTAGCAATAGAAAAAATTAATAAAACATTAAAAATAGTTAAAGAAGAGGATATAAAAAAATCTTTAGATGAAGTTTTAGATGAATGGAAAAATAGAAAAAACGAAACAAGCACACTTTTAAGTATAGCAGAACAAAAGCTTAGACAATTAGAAACTGAAAAACAAGATATCAGTAAATCAATAAAAGAAATTCCAAATATATTTTTTAGAAGTAGGGGAAAGAATTTATTATTAGCAATTTTGGCGACAGTCCTATTTTGGCTTGGATTTAGAAGATCCTATAATTATTTCACACACACTAAGTTTATTGTAAAAAGAGATAGTTCAATTCTAAGAAGAACACTTAACCTATCTTATTTATTCTTTTCAGGCTCAGGCTCTCTAATAATTTTTATTTTAGTTTTATTTTTACTTGGAGACTGGCTTCTTTTAATTCTTTCTTTAATGTTAGTTCTTGGAATATTTTGGACTACTAGGCAGGCATTGTCCCAGTTTTGGGCTCAGGGAGCTCTTTTACTTAATATAGGTCCAGTGAGAGAAGGGGAGAGGGTGGAAATAAATGGAGTTGCTTGGCAAGTTGGAACTATAAATCTTTATTCTACCCTAAAAAATCCTTGTATGTCGCCTAGTACTATTAGAATTCCTTTATCTGATTTAGCATCTCTTAGGTCTAGACCAGAAGGGCAAAAAGAACCTTGGTTTCCAACAAAAGAAGGAGACTGGGTATTAATAAACAACGAGCTTCATGGACGCGTAGTAAATCAAACACCTTCACAAATAATATTGGTTCTTCTAGGTGGGAGTAGAGCTACTTACGACGTGGCGTCATTCTTAAGTGCTAATCCACTAAACCTAAGTGGAGGATTTAGAATAAATAAAACTTTTGGATTTGATTATGAGTATCAGAAACAAAGCACAAACGACATTCCAAGCCTAATTAAGCCATTTGTAGAAGAAGGATTAGGAGAAAAATATAGCGAAGACCAATTTAAGGTAACAGTTGAACTATCTGAAGCAAGTGCTTCAACTCTTGATATGGCAATTATTGTAGATTTTTCAGGAGAACTAGCCTCTCAGTATGAAACCCTACAGAGATTAATAAGTAGAATTTGTGTTGATGCTTGTAATAAACACGGATGGGAGATACCGTTTAATCAGCTAACAGTACATATGAAAAACTAGATGCAGTTCCATAAAGTAACATCAGTATGACCATCAATATAATTTTCTCTTATAGCTCTAAAGGCTTTAATATGCTCACTTTGACCGTGTTTATCTAGGGCTTCTTTTGACGTCCAGATTTCATAAAACATAAAATCTTTAGGATCAGTAAAAGAAGTATGTAGCTCGTACTTAATACAGCCTTCTTCCTTAAGGGTAGGGGCAATGAGTTTTGTTAGCTCATTTTTTGATTGTTCTTCTTGCCCTTCTTTGGCGCGCATTCTAGCGATTACGATTAGATTGTTGTTATTCATAAGAGATAATTTGCGAAATTAATATTAAATCGATAAATAGCTTCATAATTAACCTAATTAAGATTCCTATGAAAGCTCTTGTTACTGGTGCGGCGGGTTTTGTCGGCACCGCTCTTACAAAACATCTTGTTGCTAGTGGGTATGATGTGCGTGCAATGGTTCGGCGTGAGGCGGATTTAGAAAAAGTAAGAAGTTTCGGAGCTGAGGCAGTACTTGCTGACCTTAATGATATAGAGTCTTTAAGAAAAGCGGTAGTTGGTGTGGAAGTGGTATTTCATATCGCAGCACTTTTTAGACAAGCTGATCTTCCTAATTCTGAATTTTTCAGAGTAAACGTAGAGGGGACAAGAAATCTACTCGATGTAAGCGTTGAGGCCGGAGTAAAGAATTTCATTCATTGTTCAACTAACGGCGTTCATGGCCATATAGAAAATCCTCCAGGAGATGAAAGTTCCCCTTATCATCCCGGGGATCCTTATCAAGTAAGTAAACTTGAAGGAGAAGAACTAGTTTTATCATATGTAAAAGCAGGAAAAATTAAAGGATCTATAATTAGACCTGCTATGATTTACGGAGAAAATGATACCCGATTTTTAAAATTATTTAAGGGTATTAAAGAAGGAAAGTTCTTCTATGTAGGTAAGGGTAGGGCATTAGTACATTTTATTGATGTAAGAGATTTGGCAGTTTCTTTTAGGCTAGCAGCGGAAACCCCAGAAGCAAACGGGGAAGCATTCCTAATAGCGGGGGAGAGCACCATGCCATTAAATGATGCCGTTAAAATTATAGCTGATCAAATGAAGGTAAAAGAGCCTTGGCTTCACTTACCTCTTAAGCCAATGCAAAACTTGGGAACTTTATGTGAACTAGTGTGTAAGCCTTTTGGAATTAATCCACCACTTTATAGAAGAAGGGTAGACTTTTTTATAAAGAATAGAAGTTTTAACTGTGAAAAAGCGCATAGAATTCTTGGCTTTAAGCCTCAAAAATCCTTTGAATCAGAGTTAAAAGATATAATAGCATCATATTTAGAATCAGGGGCAATGAAATGAAAGGTACGCATCCAGTAATCACCTTACTTGGGAATAATTCGGGTAGAAATTTAGGTGACGCGGCTATAATGTCAGCGATATTCGATAGCGTTACTAAAGAACTTCCCGATGCTGAATTTCTAGTTCCAAGTATTGCGCCAGACTTTATAGATAAAAACTATAGTAGTAGATTTAAAGCTAAAGGCGTAGACGTTAGACCTAGAACACTTAGTATGAGGCTTTTAGGGTTACCAACTATATTGGCCTTAAAGAAAAGTGATGTAGCTCTTATCTGTGATGGAATAATCTTTGGATATAAGCTTTTTAGCCCACATAATTTTTTAATTACTCTAATCTTTGTAGTTCCTTTAGCTCGTCTTGTAGGTTGTAAGGTAGTTTGTTTTAGTTGCGGGATTGGGCCGTTTCCAACTAGACTTAGTGAAATATTCGCTCGCTGGGTAATTAACTTGTGCGATCTAGTAATTATGAGAGAAAACGATAGTAAGCAATTATGTGAAAAAATAGGTGTAACCAAACCTATTCAAGTAACAGGAGATGCCGCGTTTTTAAATTACATTTCAAGTGACGAAAGAGCAAAAGAAATTCTTAAAGCCGAAGGAGTAGATATAAATAGACCGATTCTTGGATTAAACGTTACTCCTTATCTTGACTCTTGGCTTAAAGCATCAGAGAGAGTGAGCGATGCAGATTCTTATCTTAATACAGTAGCTGAATCTATATTAGAGGCCAAAAATCAAATAAAATCTAAAAATGGAGAAGATCCAGAATGCGTTCTTTTTTCATGCTCACCTATGGATGAAAAATTTACACATGAATTAGCTTCCAAGGTAAATGCCAAGGTAATTGATAATACAAGGTTCTTAAGTCATGATATTCAAGCTGTGATGAAGCAGTGTGGACTACTTATGGGGATGAGATTTCATTCATTAGTTCTTTCTTCCGGTGTAGGGGTGCCAATAGTTGGTTTAGTTTATGCACCTAAGGTAAAAGGATATATGAGGTATTTAGAGTGTCCTGAATATGCAATTGAACTTAATTCCATAACGCCTTCATCTCTAGGAACAACATTGGCAAATGCATGGCTTGATAGGGAACAGCTAAAAGAAAAACAACAAAATATTGTTAGATCAATTTCCGCGGGTGCAAGAAAAGCAGCCAAGCAACTTGTAGAGAGATACTTTAGTGAAAGTTAGTTTATTGGTAGCATATAGCTTAGGTCTTTTCGCTCTATTACTAGGCCCTGTAGTTTTACTCCCTGGTACTTTTCTTGAAATCGGCCTGCCTCGCTCTTACCTTCTATTAGTGGCAGCTTTATTAATAGCGGCTTCTTTTAAAGAGAAAAAGCAGGATTTATTAGAGTCTCTAGGTGTTTCAGGGATTATAATTACTATACTTTTTTTCTTAAGCGATCTTTCTATTAGACCACAGAGCTATGCTCAGACTCAATTTCCTCTAGGTTTATACTTAATTTTAAGCGTGGCTACTAATTATTTATTCAGTAAAAGAATTGGCGGCACTATAATTTCTTTAGCCAGTGCAAGTGTTCTCGCTGGGTTTATCGGATTTTTAACAACAGCAAAAAATCAGCTTATTTTTACCGACGATCATCCTTGTTTTTTATATAGACTGATTCAGTTAAAAGAAAATTTCCCTAAAATTCCATTTTATAATCCTTTATGGAATGGAGGTGTGGAGGCGAGAGAGTTTTTTGCTTCCGGTATTTTAAATGTTTTTACGGTATTTTCACCGCTTATATATTTGTTTGAAGTTGAGAGTGTTTATAATTTTATTGTTTTGAGTCTATTATTTTTAGTTCCGCCTATCCTGTCCTTTATTAGCGGAAGAGTACTAAAGTTATCAAATTTAGTAATCGGTTTACACGTAGTAATTTCATTAACGTCCTCAATGTTATGGTACCGCTGGGGACTTAGTTATGGAACTTTGGGATTTATACTTTCCATGTCTTTCTTGCCTTTAAATACCATATTGCTTGATAAAATATTAAAAGAAGAGGGGAGTTTAGATTTTTTTAAATGCATTCTTATAGCAAGTTCTATGAGCTTAATGTTCTTATGGTCGCTTTCTATTTTGCCGATTTTATTAGTTTGCGCATTTTCCCTGCCACAAGTATTTAAAGCCTTAAAGAGAAGACATACTTGGGTAATCTTTGCACTGTTGCTGTTACTAAATGGGCCATGGGCTAGTGTATTTTACCGGGCATCAGGGGTAGCTGATTTCATCTCTGGTGGACATAGTCAGGTACAGACTCAGAAGTCCGGTATGCATGATGAATCCAAATTTAAAGCTGCCCCGCCCAAAGAACGAAATTTACCAGTATCTGAAAAGATAAAAATAAATATCTATAGGACAACAAGCTTTGCGAGTCCTTTTGTTTTATTCTTTGGTATTTTATCTTTTTTCTTTCTTAATAAGCCCGAGGTTAAAATATTTAGGCCTTTAGCTGGAGCCTTGTTATTCTTGGGGCTCTTTGGCCCATTATTAAAGCCGCAATTAGAACTTGAAAGAATGTGGGTAGTTTTAACGTTGGTTCTATCCTGGCCAGCCGCGGTGTTTATTTCTGAGCATTTAACAAAATCCAAGAATTTGATGGCTAAGAGCGCTATTATGGGAGCTCTTTCTTTATCTCCATTTTGGATATGGCAACTTACAACAAACCAGACTAATGAAAAGTTTTCTCTTTCTGGGGACTTGGTGGAAGGCTTAAAAAATGTAATTAAAAATGAAAGCGGTGAGGGTAGAACTTTATTTGCGGGATTTATTTTACATGAACTAAACGAAGGTCATGTAGCACCTCTTGCGTACTGGACTAACAAGCCATTAATTGCTTCGAGTTATCAGCATGATAAATGGAAATATGTAGACGTTATTCCGGAAAGTTATAGGAAACAGAAGGACGTTGGAGTCTCTAAATATCTTGATCTGATGAATGTGAGCTTGATCATTACACATGATAGGCATTGGAATAAGTGGTTTAGTAAAAGGCCAAATTTATTTAAGGAAATATGGAAAGAGGGAAGATTCAAAGCTTTTAAAAGAATAGATTATAAATCTAATTATTTTTTAAGTGGTGAAGGTGAGCTTGTGAATCAGGATGGGAATTCTTTCCACCTTAAACTTCATAGTCAGTCAGCAGTCATTAAGTTTAATTATAGAGATTTTTTAGAAGCTAATAATTGCGAAATATCACCTCATCAGATTGACAGTAAGACTACTTTTATAAAGCTTGATAATTGTAGAAAAGGAGAGGACGTTCTAGTTCGCTCAAAGAATATTATATATAGATTTTTTAGATAATCTCCTAATTGCAAAAGACTGACTTTAATTGTAAACTTTCGTCTTAAATTCACAACTAATTTAATGTAGAACATGCAAGTACTCGTAAGTGGAGCGGGAGGGTTCGTAGGGACTGCTCTTTGTGAGCATTTAGTGGCCAGTGGCTACTCTGTGCGTGCAATGACTAGGAAGACTTCTGACTCTGAGAGATTACGAAGTATTGGGACAGAACCAGTTCTTGCAGAGCTTTCAGACATAGAGTCTTTAAAGTTAGCCGTACAAGGCGTTGAAAAGGTATTTCATATTGCGGCCCTATTTCGCCAAGCGGGCCTTCCAGATTCAGAATTCTTTAAGGTTAACGTAGAAGGTACTAAGAACTTATTAGATTGTGCGATAGAGGCTGGGGTAAATAATTTTGTTCATTGTTCCACGGTCGGTGTATGTGGGCATATAGAGAATCCACCAGGCACAGAGCTTACTCCTTATAATCCGGGTGATCCATATCAAGCAAGTAAGATGGAAGGTGAGAAGCTATTTCTATCTTATGTAAGAGAAGGAAAGATTAAAGGTACTGTTATAAGGCCTGCTATGATCTATGGTCCTCATGATACAAGAACATTAAAATTATTTAAGACAATTGCAGCAGGTAAGTTCTTTTATGTGGGACCAGGAGATGCCTTAGTGCATTTCATTGATGTAAGGGACTTAGCAAAAGCTTTTCGTTTGGCTTCAGAAGCAGAGAATGTAAACGGAGAAGTATTTATCATCTCCGGCCAATCTTCAATGAAATTAAAAGAGATGTGTTCTATTATCGCGGCAATTCTAGGTGTTAAAGAGCCTTGGCTACATTTACCCGTTAAGCCAATGCAGGCTATAGGTTCTATTTGTGAGGCAATTTGCACTCCCCTTCGCATAAATCCACCAATCTATAGAAGAAGAGTAGACTTTTTTACTAAAGATAGATCATTTGATTCTTCAAAAGCTGAGAGACTATTAGGTTTTAAGCCTTCTCAAGTATTAGTTCAAGAGATCCTTGATATTATCTCATCTTATATTAGCTCCGGTGCTATTGATGTTAGTAAGCTTAGAGAACCTGTGGCCGTATTAAGGGACTTCGATGGGAGAATTCATTCCTGGGGAGAAAATGCGAGGTCTGTTTATGGCTGGACTGCTGAGCAAGCCTTAGGTTCAATAACGCACTCACTTTTTAGCACAGCTTTCCCAGAGAATCTTCAGGATATCAATAAAAAGCTTTCAGATTCTGGTTACTGGATAGGTCCATTGCTACACAAAGACAAAGAAGGGAAAAATCTTAAGGTTAGGAGCAAATGGAAGCTAATTAATTTACCATCTCTTAGAAATCCTCTCGTATTAGAGTTAAATCACTTAGAAGACGAGTTCTATGATAGTAAGGGAAGGTTTATTGGAGCATCCAAGGACATTAAATTATTCGGTCATACTATACTACCAGGAATGGTGTCCGTGATAGATCCGGTGATTGTCTAAGATTTCCAGAAATCAAAGAAGTTAAACCACTGATTAGGGTGCTTTTTTACTAATTCTTCTAATCTCTCAATGTATTTATTCGCTAGATAGTTTAGGTTCTCTGCTCTTTTAGATCTAAGTCTTTCTAAAGATGAAGTATCTAATCTTTCCCAATATGCTTTATATCTTTTTTCTTTCTCATCATATACAGAAAAGAAAGTCAGTATGGGACATTGTAGTGCATAAGCTAGCGCAAATGCTCCTTCTGGTAGCTTAGCCTTTTTACCAAGGAAAGTTACTTCTATCATTCTATCTTTAGAATTAGGGGAAAGTCTATCTGCTAGGATTGAAATAAATTCTCCTTTGGCGATTCTTGATTGAATAGAAAATGGGAGATCTGATTTATTGTCTTCTATTAAAATAACTTCTTGAGTAGATTCCGGATCTAGTTCTTTTAATAGCGATCTAAATTTTTGCCCATTTTTAAAGTACATTATGGGAACTATCTTAAATCCTGGCTTTTCTTTGTGAGTGGCTCTGCATACTTCTAGACATCCTAGATGAGCGCCCAAAACAATACCGCCTTCCTTTCTATCTACCATTGCGTGCACGATTTCTCTATTGATATAGTCTATATCTTTCGCCCTAAATTCCCCCATCCATGCTGAAAGTGAGTGAATTAATTTTCTTCCAAAACTTAGAAAATGCAAATAGCTTTTAAAGAATAGCCTTATAGAGCTGATGCTTATACCTTCGCTTTCTGATAAGTTTTTTAGATACAGAATAGAAGCTTTTCTTGCTGTATAATCAGTTATAAAAAAGTAGAATACCACCGGCCTAAGTAGAATAGCAGTAATTTTATCCCCAAGTTTTTTATGGATGAAAATAACAAGCTTTAATGCGCTAATACTTCCTCGTTCTTTCTTCTGATCCCAGGTAGTCATGTTATTTAGCGGTAGTAAGATATCTTTTTAATAACCCAATTGGTGCAAACATAAAGGATAAAAGAATTAGCCGTATGTGCATAGTGATAAAGCTTAGATTATCGTGAAGATATCTAAAGTTAGAATTAATAGAGTGATCATATCTTACTTGGCTTTTTATGTTTCTAATATTTATCCCATTCCACAAGAGATAAACAATTATTTGAGCATCAAAGCCCATTCTATAATTAATCGAAAATCTATTTAGGACAAGCATAGTCTCTTTAAGGGGATATACCCTAAATCCAAAAAGCACATCATGAGCTTGATTAGAAAGGGTTTCAAACGCAACTAGGAGAGTACTAATTTTCCTGCCGTAAATCCTTTCTTTGGGGGCAGTATCATCAAAGACAGGTGTTCCTAGTATTAGGTTTCTTGGATAGGCGTTAGCTTTTAAAATAAATTTAGGTATATCGTCATAGCTATGTTGTGAGTCAGCATCAACTTGAATCGCATGGGTGAAATTTAATTCTACAGCTTTTTTAAGTCCATGAATTATTGCCCCGCCCTTCCCTATATTTTCTTCTAATTTTAAAAGAGTAATATTTTTACTTTTTAGGCCTTCTGAAAGCAGACCTCCATCGGGACTACCATCGTCAACAACGATAGTGGGAATGTTGTGCTCAAGAATGGAATCTATATTCTCTAAGAGCAACTTCGAGTGTTTAAAGCAAGGAATTATAATGCAAGGATTAAACTCACTTTGCATATTACTCACTAGTTATAAATTCACCAGAACTAAGCTTATCTTCTGAATGTGAAATTGCAAATTTGTATTCACTTGGTTTTTTTAGAGAAATAAGGAGGTCAACTTTCCAAGTAGGAGCAATTTCTTTTATAAACTTTACTGATCTAAACTCTACAATTTTTATGTTAGGTGAGATTGCTTTTATTGCGTCGTCTATAAAGCCTAATTGCATATAAGCTGGAACTAGTATGTGCGAAGGAAAATGAGCTTTTATATCTGGAAGATCAAGCGAAAGCGGTATTTCAAAAGTATAATGAGTATTTTCTGAACTTTTTACTAAGACAGGCAACATTATTTAGAATTAGATAAAGCGATCTTTTCTGATCTTATCTTGGCTGTTTCTTCGAGCCTTAAAAGAAAATCGCTTAAGATCTCGCAACCTTCAAAATCAAATGGACTTAAGTCGATGTTAAATTCATCGTTTAGGGTAGTTAGTAAGTCAATTGTATCAATACTATCTAGTCCTAGGTCTGCATTTAAAGAGCTTTCTGGCTTTAAATTTTCTGGACTAATTCCAAACATTTCAGTTAAATGTGTTTTCGCTCGACTAGAGATTTCAGACAACATAACCTTAGCCTTCCTTAGAGTTTATGGATTTTTCGATAAATTTATTTAGGGAGCTTACGGAATGAAAATATTCTTTCATGTCATCTGAATTAGGGTCTAGAATTATGTCGTACTTTTTAGAAATTGCGATGCCTAACTCCAAAGCATCTATTGAATCTAAACCAAGTCCTTCACCGAATAGGGGTGCTTCCGCATCAATGTCGTCATTACTTACATCTTCTAGTCCCAGACTTGTTATAATGATCTCTTTAATTTCTTCTATTCTATTCATTTTTTTCGTGAAATTTTTACCCCTTCTATTTTCATGATTAAGAGAAAAAAGCTAGAGCCTTAGCTTTAAATTGAATTTAGATATGATTCAAGCTCTTTAGAGATGCGTCTTGAAGCTATCCATAGCGTTTCCCCTTCCTTTATTTTCAATAATTTAGATGGGATTGGGTAGAATGACATGTCTGCTTTTATTAAATGCTTGGGGGCATAAAAGAAGGGAGAGTCTTTTTCGAGAATTGGTTCTGAATGGACTATTTTCCCGTATATTAAAGGAGCTTTAGATTTGAGAGCTATCATTATGGCCCCTCTTTTTAGATTTATTTTTTCTCCTTGAGGTCTTCTTGTTCCATCTGGGAATATGAAAATGCTTTCACCCTTCCTTAAGGTGGAAACAGCTTTATCTACAGTATGTTCATTGGTTTTATTGCTTATATACTTAGCTGTGAAGGAAGTCAGAGAAAAGGGAGATAGGAAAAACAGATTATTTTTAATTATGGCACATATCTCAGGGAAATATCCCATATAGTAGAGAGCATCTAATAAGGAGCTGTGATTAGAAATATATATGCTAGGAGTATCGTTTTTAATCTTAGCGATAGAGAGTTTATGTAGCCCTGCTTTATTTAATAGAAGAAAATAGATTCTGATTGCTTTTCCTATTATCTGCCTTGCTTTCAGGTGGCCTGTATTTGGAAATAGTATTGTTAACGGGAACATTAGAGGGCCTGCGATCAAGGAAGCGATGCAGAGTAGAATAAAGAAGAACTTTATAGCTATAAGGTTGTATAGCCTGCGAACAAAAGGTATTAACACTAGGGGTAATTATTGTGATTAATAAGAACGGTAGAGTTAATTTATTTCTGAGTTTATTACAAGATGAAGTTCTCTTTAGCAGTTAAGGATTTTTCTATTTGGTTACCAGAGGCTGGCGATCTTCCTTCTGTTAGTTTTTTACCGATCGCCCTAAGAAAAAAACTTAGCCCCCTTACTAAAATAGCTTGTTATTTACTTAATGATTTAACAGTTAAAAGCAATCTAAATCCTGAATCAATTAGACTCGTGCTTAGTTCTCGTTTTGGAGAGGCTGATAATACCATTCAACTTCTTAGGTCAATTAAAGAAGAGGAGCCTACAAGTCCAATGGCATTTTCTAGATCTGTTCATAACAGCGCATTGGGAATTTTTTCAATTGCTACTAAAAATAAAACTCTTAGCTCTTCAGTAGCAGGAGGGGAAAGGTCTGTGTCCGCAGGTTTAACTGAAGCAATGGTTCAACTTTATTCTAACGCTGAGCTAGAAGAAGTAGTTTTAGTTCATGTGGATGAAAAAATGCCCGAGGAATATTATCCGGTTGTCAATGAGCCTCTATCCTCTTTTGGTTTTGGGTGCGTTTTGGTAAGGTCAGACCATAGTTTAGAGATCGAATTCAAGGATGCTAAAGACGAGGTTGATAGATTTCTAGAGTTTCTTGTTCGTAATTAATTTGTAATTTTTCAGAATGTTTCATAATATCAATAAATAAAAAGCATCATAGAGGTAAATAATGCAGGCTGATAAAGTAAAAACTTTCATGACACTCGCGGGTCAAAGAACTTCAACTCTTTATAGAGAGGGAAGTAAGAAGGAGAGAGAACTTGGGGCGAAGTTGCTACTATCAGAAGTTCTTGAATACGTAATTAAAGGCTTGGGAGTAATTCCTAGCTTTAATGGTACAGATATTACAGACCCTAATGGCCTAGACTATAAGGCGTCTGAGGATGTGCCTAATGAAATTGAAATGATTGATGGACTAGCTGATGTTGCATATACAATGTACTGGAATGCATTAGCATTTGGAGTGCCTCTAGAAGAAGGCTTTGATCTTGTCTGCGATAATAATCTAGAAAAGTTTGTAAGCCTTGCGGAAGCTAGCGAGACTCTCTTAGAGCTAAGCGCTCTAGATAAGGAACAATGGCATTTAGATAAGAATATTTCTTGGCCAGAGGACGTGGTAAAAGTTGAGATTATTCGTGTTGAGGGCGTTCATTATGCCGTAGGAAAAGACGCTAGCGGTAAGGTTAAAAAGCCTTCATCTTATAGCTCTGTGGATCTGGGGGTCTTGGCTTCTAGCTCTTAATCAACCTTGAACTTTTTCTAAGTAGTACTTGCTGATCTTTATGTAGCAGTTCATATTCATCCTTAAAGTGCTTTAGAAATAGATCGATCGCATATTTAGGGCCAAGATGTTTCGGAAGTTCGCTATTTAAAAGATAATCATCAAGAAGCAGTAAGCCATTCTTTTTAAGTAGCTGCCAACTATAAATTGTATCGCATAATACATTCATACTTCTATGGCTTCCATCGATATAAATAATATCAAAGCTTTCTTCTTCTAAGGTTGGTAAGATTTCTTGTGAGCGGCCTTGTAGTAAAGAGATTTTTCCTGATTTGTCAGCGAGTTTAATGTTGTGTTTTAGGTATGGTTCAGTTTTCGGAGTCATTAAGTCAATTGCGGTAAGCTTTCCTGTAGGATGGGTAAGAACGTTATTTAGGAACCAGATTAAAGATCTTCCTTCATGGCTACCAATCTCTAGATAGCGTAAGTTTTCTTTGCCTGAATACTCTTTGAACCAGTTTTCCCAATTTGCATAGTGAGCACTAGTCCAGTCGGAGGTATATACTAATTCGGGCCTATTTTTTAACCTTAGTTCTGTTAGTTTCTTTAGAATATAGTTGTAAGTGGAGTATAGTATGTCATGTATGGAGAGAAGCTTCTTGTATAGATTGCGTAGAATGGTGTGCATCTAGTTATTTACTGTAAATCAATCCAGAAACATCAACTCTATTCTTAAGAACACCTTCTTCTAGAAAGATGTCGGCTATCTTTTGGTAGTCTGCAACGGGATCATATAGTCTATTTCGGACTAGTTTTTTTCTACTTACGAGCTCATTGTTTGTAACGAATTCTGGTATGGCTAGGTATTTAAGATGATCCTTATTCATGTTTAAATATTTTTCAAGTAAGTATTTTTTACCGTCTTTGGAATTACGAATTAGTTCCGTCGCTTCATCTAGTGCGCTTACTAGGGCTTTAGCAACCGAGGATCTATCCTTTATGAATTTTCCACTAAGTACAGTAGCCCCTGGGTAGAAAGGATCTGCTAAGTACTTAGTGCCTATTGATTGTTCAAGGCTAGTTACTTGACCGGAGGCTTGTGCGATGGTGCCGGTTGGTTCGATGGATAATGTTCCATCTACGCTTCCACTAAGTAGGGCTGTAACATGTTGCTGTACGG
>JBILFC010000334.1:0-3065 GCA_044351785.1 Bdellovibrionota bacterium | reverse complement strand
CTTCTTTTCTAAATCTTGCTCAATGATATTAGCTTTTTCTAAAATACCCATTAAGGTAAATTGCCAGATCTGTTGACAAGAAAACTTGGTGTTATCTTGAATAGCAGCATATCCTGCAAAGTCTCCAAAAAGATTAGGCATGAATGGGGCAAAAGTAGCTCCGAGCGATGCGTTAATTACAGCTTGGGTAAACTGGAGCTGTTTAATATATTCCAATACCCTTTTATTATTCTCAAAAGAATGCTCAGGCAAAGTAAGTAACTCATTATAAACTCTTTCCGCCTCTGCTCTAGTCGGTAACCAATAATTTCTAGCGTCATCAACAGCACCTTTTGCCTCGCTAGGCAACTCGACATTAACTCGATATAGGGGATTATTTACTGATCTCGCTGCTTGAATAACATCAAAACAATGTCCCGATAAACCATAATGAATTAAGCCTTGCAAACCTGGGTCCTCTTCTTTAAAATTGGTCATTGCGCCGACCATCTGCCCCTTGGCAATAAACCACAAGTCGTTCTTTATCTGTACTCCATTAATTGTATCAACCATGGCTCTAGTTACCTCACTAGACATAGTTACAAATCTTCTAAAAAGAGTTGATACATTGGCAGAGCCGGATTTTCCATCGGTAACTTTTTCAGTTTTATCAGTAACCTCTCCTTGGTCTCTTTCACTACTACCAAAGCTCCATTTAGCTTGCTGAATATCTGAACGATCAAGAATTACCGCTGAAAAGACGGCCGGACCAATCAATAACCATGGAGCCATTTTTGCAGACTTCAAGACAGTATACTGAAAAATAACAATTACTACGCCGAGTAAATATATTAAAGCCCCTACTTCATCTTTTAAAGGCGCAGTTAAGGAATCAAGCAAAGTAGCCTGATATATATAGCCAGCGGATTCTAACACCGCTCCAACTAATGTCCCTGAACTATTTATAGCCATTTATATATTCGCTCCATCATTATTTCGCTAACGCGCTTTTACCTGCGTTAATAACAGCATCCGCAACACCAGTACTATTATAAAACTCTGCAGAAATTTTATTCATATATGCTCTTTTAAATGGAACTGGATCACCACTCAAATCATGAGAATAATAACCAACCGCTACAGCTCTATTCGCCGCATATTGACCTGCCCTACCAACCGTAGTCTCGTAATAGGCATTTCTACCTGCAGTATCTAACTTATTTATGAGCGAAGCTACAGACCTATCAACTTCAGCTTGCAAATCGCTCTTTGGGATTCCTTTCAAATCAGCAAAACTACCACTAATAGATGCATCCGTCGCAGCTATTGCGGCTTGAAGATATTTAATGTGATTAACCTCCTGCTCAGATCCTTCCCATGCTTTAAGGACTGCGGCATCTGCACTCTTAAATGCCATCTGTTGAAGATTCTTCATATGGGTCTGAGCTTGCATACTTCTTGAAAATGATGATGCTCCACCTGCCACTTTTGCAGAATACTGTTGCCAGTTGGATGTAATTATATTCGCTAGCTCTCCCCCTCCGCCCTTAACAAACACTGCAGTTACGGCAGGAACTGCAAATAAACAAGTAGCTATTAGGTTATAATACACCGCTTCTGAATGCATAGGATCGACTTCCAACATCTTAGCAAATGCTAGACCTGGCTCAGTTAAATCCGCATTCTCAATATTCGCTCCTCTTGGGAACATAGAATAAAGCATATTATCTATAATCATAACCACTGCAAATCCAAGATCCCAGAGTTTAAGCCAAGCCCACAACCCCATCCAAGATAAGAAATTTAAAGCTCTACCTGGAATAATCGTCATCATCGCAAAGAATGGATAAGAGGCAGATAAAATCAAGAGTCCCACTCCTTGGAAATGCGGCAAACTAAGTGCGGCTGTTACAAATTCAGATCTCTGACCATATGACTCTGTAAGGTTAAACTGCTGGATAGCAGCCGATGGGTCATCATTATTTTCCGAGAAGCTTCCAGGGATATTTCCACTACCCGTCATGACTAATGGATTACCTCCTTCCATCGCATTCTGAGCCAAATATGAATTTTGCTCCCAAATCTCCTTCCACATAACATGGGCCACTAGCCAGTTAATTGCATATAATTCAGCACCAGTATTTTTCTTTTCAGTATCTACCTTAGCCTCATATCTACCTACATATTCAGCTATCTTTAGATTATATGTTTCTCTTACCTTATCTAAACTTTCACCGGGCTGTAGGGAGCGTGATAAATGTAAATCTAAAGTATCTTTAACCTCCCTTTTTACATCCTCTAGTAATTTCCCCCAAAGTTCCTTGCAAGTAAAAGCTTGCCCTTCTAAATCATTATCTCTTATATAAGTGAGTACTTCCTCTGGCCAACCAGCTACTTGCGCACCTCCTTGAAAGATAAACATTTTCTTCTGATTATATTCGTCTACTATTGCTTGTGCGTCGAGATTAGCCGCTTCTATTCCACCAGGAGTACTTACCTTTCTTTGAGCATCGAAATATTCTCTACATTTATTAGATAAAGTCAACTTTACAACTGCTCTTAAGTTCGGATCATTAATTCGACCCAAAACATTTCGGGTCATCATATAATTCTCAACCTTGTTCATGAAATTATACTGCGACTCAGAATTTTCTAAGCCTATACTTGCAATTAATTTGTGATTTACTTCAGCAAGAAATGCATTCCAGAATATATAAAAGGTACTAACTCTCACTCCTCCAGCCTGATCTGCCACTCCAACTATGGCTTTTTCTAGGGCCGCCTGATCAAAGTTTGTATCACCGAACGCCCACTGAGTCCCATCAGAATCACTTCTCACCGTTGTTAAAAACATAAATAAAGTTGGACCAATAAGTAAATACCTACCCCATTTATAATTACCCCCAGAAGCAAAAACTAATAAAGCGGAACAAATTGACAAAAGATACAAGAGACCGGCTAAGCCCTGACCATCAGCACCGCTAACCCAGTCAAGCATATCAGACTGAATTGTTGCTCCTGCAGTCTCCATCGCCGCGGAAACTAAAGTAGATGCCTTACTTGCAATTAATCCTTCAGCCATACTA
>JBILFC010000305.1:0-3421 GCA_044351785.1 Bdellovibrionota bacterium | reverse complement strand
CTATGCTTCAATATATGCCAAAACATATCCTTACAAACTAACACTAAGGCAAATCCTATATCCCAACTCTTCACCCATACCCATAAGGACACCCAGATCATAAAATTCATTGCCTTCCCAGGCATTACTAGTAAAACTGCAAAGAATGGAAAGCCAATTGAAAGAATGTAAAGAAGTAATCCCTGAATATAGGGAATAGCATTGGCAAAGTACTTCATACCAAAATATCCTCCTCTAGCATGAGCACCAGGGTGATGCGTAAAAGCTGCTGATAAATCCTGTTGATTTATCGGACTGTTCTGAAACATCTGTGCTTGAAGCTGAGAATTAGAAGAACTGTATATAGTATTTCTATACATATTAGCCGCTAGATAATCTACAGATATAGCATCTCTCACCTGATCATTAACTGGCGGTTCTACAATGTCTTTCTCCTTAGAGCCGTGCTTATAATTTTCTTCAAAAGCCTTCTCTGCCCTTAACTTAAAACTTGCACCTATCCACTGCCACACATCTTTACAGGAGGCTCTAAACGCATCTTCGGGATTATTGATACCGATATTGCCGAATCCTGGCTGACCAGACATCGCCTTAAGATATCTTTTAATCTGAACATCCGCGCCTGTTACAAAATTCATTCCGAATTCTTCTTTCCACGCTTTATCACCTTCTGCCTTAATCTTTGCCACATCAGCATCACTTCTCGCTACTGACATCGCATTTAGATCACGCTTAGTATCTACTCCTGACTGAATGTAATTTCTTATTGCCTCTGAGCACTCAGCTTGATGCCTGCTCACTAACAGAGGTAAGGGGCCATCAGTGGGTAAGTCTAAAAGTAGAAATGAAAGAGCTCTTTCCCTTGCAACAAATCTTAAATGGTCTCTATTGCTCGTATTTACTAATAGCTGTGTAACTTCCTGAACTACTTCCGTTGCCATGCCATCTACTAGGGCATAGGCTAAGCTAACTTTTTTAGTTCCCCCGTTATCATCTATCGCTCGGATATGTTTTAGAAACTCAGTTTGCCTGCCAATTGAATTAGGAATTTCATAACTCCCCATCTTTGCCTTAACGCCATCGGTGTCCACTGTTGTAGTGACCATAAACGTATAAAGCGCTGGACCAATAAGAAAATATATACCCTGACGATAATTACCAAAAACAGCTACAGAGCCAACTGCCATTGCTATCGCAAAAAGATAAAACAGACTGGCAATGCTATTTAACTCTGTTAGATTTTCTAGAATTTTAGCTTGATCAATAATCCCTTTAGTCTGTAAAGCCGCTGCCACAATGTGACCCACCCCACCATCAAACTGGTTTAACAATTGGGGTATATTACCGCCAAAGTTCGGTTGGAAAATTTCTAGTAGACTAAAAAACAATTTAAAAGCCCTTACAAAATAGCAACTTATCTAGTTCTTCTAATTAGAAGCTCTAATACATATCTATGTTATTAGCAGTTTGCTTCAGTTAGGCTCATAGGCCAGAAAGGAAATACTTCAAATATTCCCAAGACTTAAGAATGTTAAGAATTTTTCGTAAAGGGATCGCTAGTTAAGCTCTAATCACTACCAAAAATTGCAGAGGCTACTTTGTTCTTTATTGATTTACCGATTAAGTATATCGGCAACACTAGAGCAACCGTATCTCCTAGCACCCCGGTGGCACGTCTTTGGCTAGCGCCTGCAAGCCTAGCCTCTTCCCCTCTCCATACTTTCTCCATTTCGGAAATTTTAATCGTAACATCATGATGAAGACTAGCCCAACTCTGGGTATTAAAGAAGTGTTCTAATCGATTTCTTGAAACGTCCGCTCTAAACATTTCCCATATCTTCCATGAGGGGGAATCTTTCTTCTCATTCTCATAAGCAAGGTTAGACATTTTAACATAATCAAAGCTCTGATTATGGAACTCTTTCATCATCATTACTTTAGCTCGCTCTATCTCACCTAGACCATCCGAGTAGCTTCTAATTATGTTTAAAAGAGCTCCTGCTGGATTCATAGCTGTCTGAATAGGACTCGTTGCCACGGTAAAAACTTCACGAAGTAAGGCAAATTGTGCGAGTAGAGGCGCATCTTTAGCTACTCTTCCAGCTCTGATTCTTAACTCTAGAAGATTATTAAAGTTTCTATCTAACTCTTCTCTGTATATTGGATTTTTAGGTTCATACCCGACAAACTCGGGTGCGAACATAGACCTAAGCTTCTGTTGATACTGAGTTCTTTCTGGAGATAAATTATCGCTAGCCCTAATAGCTTCTGTAATCTGTTTATCGTATGAATTTAAGAAGTTACCAGAGGACTTGTGTAGACTCTCGTCGAATTTCATTCCAGCACGTGACATACTCTTCCTTAAGTATTTATTATTTATACTATTGTTATGACTAGAATAAAAAAAATGTTAACTAAAAATCTTATACTATCAAAGCTAGTTTTCCGGTGGAGTTCCTATCAATTCACCATTTCTATTTCTATTTGCATCTTCACCTAACTTATCTACATTTTCTCCTACTACATTGTCAGTCGGAGTACCAATACCAGTGGCAGCCTTACCAATATTGGCAGCAGCACCAGCATTACTACTTATAGCCGCTTTTGCCGCACCTGTTGAATCACTAGGACTTGAATCTGAGCCTGATGCCTTATTGTGGATCGCTTGAATCTTAGATCTGGTCTGATCACTCATAGCCCGTACCTCATTAGCTTCGCCTTGAGTTCTAGCTAGCACTATAGCGGACACGCCCTTAGTAGCATGATAGTCCTCCACAGCCTTAGACATCCTACCACCAATATCTGAGAACCCGCCCATTATAGCTCCAGCCACAGCCTTCTTTGACCCAAGGATAGCCTCAGCCGTCACGACTGGCACGGCACCAATAAGTGCAGATACGATTAACCAATACATACTAACAGAATAAGAATAGTCGCCTTCATAATGCATAGCCAATAAGTCCACTGGGGTATACTCTCCAATAGCATCTTTTTCAAAGAAAGTGGTCTGTGGCAATATCTCCCACAACAACTGATCAACCACCATGATCATAGCAAAGCCTACATCCCAACTCTTAGCCCATGCCCAAAGAGCTAACCAATTAAAAAAGCTACCCGCCTGACCAGGGATAAGAATAGTTAAAGCAAAAAAAGGATAAGATACCGAAAGGGCATATAAAATCATGCCTTGAAAATATGGAATAAGCATCAATAAACTAAAAGCTTCGAATTGCTTAGCCTTTCCAAGCACCTTTGCATTCTGCGCTCTTAATACCGTTTCCCTTCCTTGAATACCTATAACTTCTCTTTTAGAAGAACCATCACTAGATGGAAAGACATTAGACATATCTCCACCCATAACAGACATAAAACCAGAAGCATTCGCATCTACCGTATTATTTTTTCTAATCTGCATAGCGCT
>JBILFC010000135.1:0-7978 GCA_044351785.1 Bdellovibrionota bacterium | reverse complement strand
AAGCGACAACTCGTTTTATGTGTAAAAGATCATGACCCACATCTGTGCTGAAATTGCTTTGCAACCAATCTAGCAATCTAGCTTCTAAGTCTTCCAACATAAGGCATGTAGGAACGATAAAACTACCCCAACTTCTTCTTAATCAACTCACTCACCATCCCCGGATTAGCTTTACCTTCTGTATCCTTCATCACTTGCCCGACGAAGTAACCAAACATCTTATCCTTACCCGCCTTAAAGTCTGCCACTTGTGACTGAGATCTTGCCAGCACTGCATCTACCACTGATTCAATTAAAGCAGGGTCTGAGATTTGTTTCATGCCCTTCTTTTCTACAATAGAATCTGCGGACGCACTTGTTTCAAACATTTCATCAAATATTGTTTTAGCAATTTTCCCTGAAATCACACCTTCATCAATTAAGTGCACAAGACCTGCTACATTCTCTGGACTTATAGGAGATTCGAGTAATGAAATGCCTTCTTTATTTAAACGCCCAAATAACTCCGTAGTTATCCAGTTAGCAATTGACTGTGCGTTATTATGAACAGCCATTGCTTGATCAAAAAACTGCGCCGTAAAGCGCTCTTCAGTTAGAAGGTCTGCTATTGCAGGTTCCAAATGATAAGAACTAACAAATCTTTCATAAGCAGCGCTAGGAAGCTCAACTAGAGTAGACCTAATTGAATTGATCCATTCAGCATCGATAATCAAAGGCAATAAATCGGGATCAGGAAAATATCTATAATCTGCAGCCTGCTCCTTACTTCTCATAGTTCGAGTAGTTCCTTTCTGTTCATCAAAAAGACGCGTTTCTTGAACTATCTTCTCACCACTTTCAAGCATTGCAGTTTGCCTAAGAATTTCATGCTCGATAGCTCTTTCAACATATCTAAAAGAATTAAGATTCTTAATCTCAACCTTAGTACCAAATTCCTTCTGCCCAACAGGTCTTAAAGAAATATTAGCATCACAACGCATACTTCCATCTTCCATATTCCCATCACAGACCTCTGTATACCTTAAAATCTGCCTTAACTGTCTTAAATAAGCACCTGCCTCTTCCGCACTTCTAATATCAGGCTCTGAAACAATTTCGACCAAAGGAACGCCTGCTCTATTTAAATCTACATAAGATGCCCCATCAGACTCTCCATGAATATTTTTACCAGCATCTTCTTCTAGATGGATTCTCGTAATACCAACTCTCTTAATATTCTCTCCGACTCTGACATCTAAGTGTCCAGCCTGACAAATTGGCAAATCATATTGGGAAATTTGATATCCCTTCGGAAGATCAGGATAGAAATAATGCTTTCTAGAGAAAACACTTTCTTTCTGAATGCCACAATTAGTAGCTAACCCAAGCTTAATTGCAAAATCCACTACTCGCCTATTTAAAACAGGTAAACACCCAGGTAAGCCAAGAGTAACCGGATCAATCAACGTATTAGGAGCCTTCCCACTTGTTGTCGCAGAACTAGCAAAAATCTTACTATCCGTTACTAACTGTGCGTGAACCTCTAAACCAATAACTACTTCAAAATCTGCCATGTTCCTATCTCTCTTTTTAAAATCTATTAAAGACTATTAACTGTCTTACCTATTACTGGGAAATCTAACTCTCTCTCCAATACGCTACTCACTCCGAATAAAAGTGACTCAGAGAAGAAAGGCCCAACAAACTGCATACCTATTGGTAAACCATTACTTGATAAAGCCGTGGGAATACTTATTCCAGGAATTCCAGCTAAATTAATTGGAACAGTAAAGATATCTGCAAGATACATCGCTAAGGGAGAAGCAGTTGACTTCTCTCCTATCTTAAATGCTACAGATGGGGAAACAGGAGTTAATATAAGATCACAAGAATTCGTAAAAGCCGTTCTGTAATCATTTATAATTAATGTTCTTATCTGCTGAGCCTTCTTATAATAAGCATCATAATATCCTGAAGATAATACGAACGACCCAATCATAATTCTTCGCTTAACCTCAGAACCGAAACCCTCCCCCCTACTTCTCTCATACAAATCCTCAAGAGAAGTAAAACTTTCTGCCCTGTGACCATAACGAATCCCATCAAACCTAGCTAAATTAGAACTAGCTTCTGCTGGAGCGGTAATATAATAGGCCGCTAAAGAATATTCGGCATGAGGAAGTGAGATTTCAACAAGTTCAGCGCCTAAGCTAACCAACTTAGCTTTAGTATCCAGAAAATTTTTATATACTTCTGGCTCAATACCTTCTTCTACAACTTCCTTAGGAATACCAACTCTAATACCCTTTAAATCTCTATCTTTCCAAGTTGAAAGCTCTTTAAGGTATTTAGGGACTTCCACTTTCATGGAAGTAGAATCTCTTTTATCCACTCCAGAAATAACTTCCATTACAGCAGCTAAATCAGAAACACTCCTTGCAAAAGGACCAATCTGATCTAAAGATGAAGCATAAGCAACCGCACCATACCTACTTACTCTTCCATATGTTGGCTTCAATCCATAAACGCCAGTAAGGCCAGCAGGCTGTCTAATAGATCCCCCAGTATCAGTTCCTAAAGATACGACACTTTGACCAGCGGAAACTGCCACAGCAGAGCCTCCAGATGAGCCTCCCGGAACTCTTTCTTGATCCCACGGATTCTTGCAAGGCCCAAAATAAGAATACTCATTTGAAGAACCCATTGCAAATTCATCTTGATTAGTTTTTCCTACAATTACAGCTCCCTTTTCCTTAAGTCTTTTTACAGCAGTACAATCATAAGGGGGAATAAAATTGGAAAGGATCTTAGATCCACACGTTGTGCGAATACCCTTCGTAACTAACTGATCTTTGATAGCGACAGGTATTCCAGTAAACAAAGGAGCATCCTTCCCTTTCTCTTTAATTACCTTATCAGCATCTAGTGCAGACTTTTTAGCACTATCATCCGCAACCGTGATAAAAGAATTTAAACTAGGATTAGTCTCTTCTATTCGATCTAAATGCGCTTTTACTAAATCACTTGCAGAGAAGGTACCTGCTAGAAGTCCCTCCCTCATAGCGGTGATACTCAAACTTGTTAAACTAGACATCTTACTTCCTTAAAATTGAAAAACTATGAATTACTAGATTTAATGATTGATGGGACTCTAAAGAACCCTCCTGAAAAGTCCGGGGCATTTTCCTTAATCGCATCTTGCGGAAGGGATGCCTCAAGTACATCTTCTCTAAAAGCATTACTAATCCCATGCACATGATATGTGGGACTTACTCCTCTTGTTGGAATTTCTGATAGTCGATCTACATATTCAAGGATGCTATTTAACTGCTCTCTTACTAGATCTACATCCTTATCTTCTAAATGTAGAGAAGATAGCTTCGCAACATGTTTTACGTCTTTATCTGTTAGACTCAAGTGGCACCTTATTGATTGAAATTATGGACTTTTTATTACTTCTTTAATACCCTTATTCAATATAAATTTCAAAAGACATAGAAAAGCCCTAAAATATGCAAAATCAGAAGAAGTTTTTTATTTGCGGCATTGATGAAGCTGGACGTGGTCCTCTAGCAGGTCCGGTTTCAGTTGGGGGAGTTATCTTAGCTGTCGGCACTAAAATACAAGGAATTAATGACTCAAAGAAACTTAAAGCAAATCACAGGGAAGAACTGGAAGAAGAAATAAAGACTAAAGCACTAGCTTATTCTTGCATAGAAGTTGAACCTGATACTATTGACCAAATTAACATACTTCAGGCTACAAAACTGGGAATGAAACAAGTCGCTGAGGACTTAATTCAAAAAATTAATGCCATTTTCCCCGATTCCCAAAATATTTTTCACTTTCTTGTAGATGGGAATCAAAAATTCTGCACCACTCTCTCACAAGATCCGATAATCAAAGGAGACGGCCTAATTAAATTAATTGGTAGTGCCTCAATTCTTGCAAAAGTTAGTAGAGATAGAATCATGAAAAACCTAGGTAGAGAGTTCCCTCAATACGGCTTTGAGTCCCATATGGGATATCCGACCAAACATCATAAACAGATGATTATTGAACATGGAGTTCTAACCATTCACAGAAAGACCTTTGCGGGAGTTAAGGAACACTTAGGCCATAACCCATAAGGAGCCCTAACATTGAGGCTCTACCAGGAGCCAAAATGTTTAAAAAAAATATAGTACCTAAATTAAAAGTCCTTTCAAGCACTAAGACACTAGGTGCAAGAGGAGAAGATGAAGCAACAAAATACCTTCAAAATAAAGGTTACTCCGTTCCAATTAGAAACTGGAAAATAAAATACGGAGAGATAGACCTAATTGCAATCCATAATAATAAAGTCGTCTTTGTTGAAGTTAAAACAAGATACGACTCACCCATAGCAAGAACCCATCTATTCGATAACATTAGCAGTAAGAAAAAAAGGAAACTCGTCACTCTTGCCAGTATCTTCGCTGATCAGCATTGGAAAGGCAGAAAAAGGCCAGACTACCGGATAGATGTAATTGGGGTATTAATTAATAGGGGTAATGAGAGTGTGGCAAAGATAATTCATCTGGAAGGAGTTCTGTAGAAAAGGAAAGCCCACCAACGACTTTACTCACCTCCTAATTACACACTTAAAATATGCAAAAAGGATGTCTTGATAATTTTTTTAAAAGGTTTTAGAATATTTCTCCCAAGTTACGCGTAATACCTTAATATTCTGGAAAAATATTTCAAATAAAGATCTTTAATATGAAAATTAAAAAACACTCTAAATTAAAAAAAGTGAAGCTCATATCCGGCCTTATTTCTTTATCTATACTTACATTAACTTCTTTAGTCTATGCAGTTCCAGGTGATTATGACTCTGACGGTATGTCTGACTTATCAGTTGGCTTAGTTGATAGAACACAAGGTACTACTGCTTGGCTCACAAGATTAACAAATGGATCAAACCCTCTATTTTGGACATGGGGTGTTGCTGCGGATGCATTCGTATCTGGAAGATTTAGTCCTGGAGACTCCAGATATTATCCTGGAGTTGTAAGAGTAAAAAGCACAAGCCAACCTTTAGAATGGTACATAAAAAATTCGAGTGGCTCAGAAACATTCGTTAGATTTGGTCTACCAGGAGATACCATTCCTAATCAGGGAGACTGGGATGGAGATGGCTTAGAAGATCTTGCAGTAGTCAGAAATGTAGGTGGACAATTAAAGTGGTATGTTGCACTGAGTTCAAGCGGGAGCTCTATTATCGAGTACCCTTTTGGTTTAAATGGAGATAAAGTCGGCGTTTCTGATGTGGATGGAGATGGTAGAGTTGAATTAATAGCCCTTAGATCAGGATACAACTGGTTTATAGGAGATCCTTTTGAAAAAACAGTAACTAACCAGCAGTGGGGCCTCCCAGGGGACTTATATTTACTTCCAACAGATGTAGATGGTGATAAAAAGGCCGATTTTATCATTTCAAGAAAAGTTGGCGCAACTCAATTAGCTTATATCAGATATGGAAACGGTGCTTCCCAGAATACAGATTTGGGATTAAGCACATCTATTCCTCAAATGGGTCATTTCATAAGACCTCTTCCAACCTTTGCTTGGTCACAGAGAGACTCAGGTTTTACAGGAATCAGAAAATTTGATGGAAGTGTTGATGTATTTAAATTCGGAATTGCTTCTAACACAATCATAAGAGCAGATGGAACTGTTGTACAACCAAATGATGACGGCACTTTTGGATCTCAAGCAAACATTTCAGCAGCTAACACATCCACATCTTTTTGCCCTGAAGTATTAAATGTAACCGAAGGAAGGAGATTTATCTACAAGCAGTCCGCTCCGCTAAGAACAGGAGGCCCTGGAACTCCAATAGTTGGGTACAGAAGAGAACCTACACTAATCATGAATGTCAATATTTCATCCCGAGGTCAAATACCTATATTTGATACTCAAGGAAACGTATTGACTACCTGTCCTTGGGCTTCGGCACCCGATCACGCTGGGGGTCGCGCAAGATGCACAACTCAAACTGCTACCGTAAGAAGGCAAGCCATTTCTAATACTGGTAGCCCAAGTATATTGTTTAAAGTTAACTCTAGGCAATGTGTTTCCGTGCCTGATGCTGGAAGATGTTACGGTAGCGTAAAAGGGCTTTGTAATCAGCTTATTCAATAAGCGAAATAAGTTTACAAAACTTTTGAGCAAGATAACCTTACAAAGCGAATCAGGAGTATGTACAGAGTTTATGTTTACCTTAGACCGTTATTTAATCGAAATTTATAAAGGACCAGCCTCCTTCACCGCAGTATTGTTGAAAATTCCCGACACCAGACTTCGACTCCCTCTCTCCCTTTTCTATAAAAGTTACAGATGCGGAAAAAGATAGATTGCGCACTTTGCTACAATCCAGCTCTATTGGAACTTCAGTAATCATGTAATCATAGCTCCTACGTTTTCCATCGAAAGTGTATTGCTTTGGATTAACCCAATTAAAAGTCTTTCCATCATCGGTGCTAAGCTGGGCTGATTCTAGAATTACTTCTACGGGATTATCAGAAGATCTCTTATCCAATCCCTGAAGAAACAAATAGTAGGGGGGACCCCCAGAGGTCCTTCCGTACCTTGTAAGAGTAAAAATCAATTTTAGAGAATCAGTTTTATATGGAATCGTTAAACTTCCATCTAGACGTTGCCAATGAACGTAGGAAACAGAAAAAGTAAAAACCAAAATTCCCAAAAATGCTATAAAATATAATATCAGTTTCCGAGGCAAGGTTCTATGTCCATCAATTTACAGATTTTTATAAAGAGTATGGCAGGAGCATATCAAAAGGGGGTAGAAGGTAAAAGAGAGTAATTCTTATTTTTATTTTCATCCGTATCTGGACTACAGTTTAAAATCATACTACGGCCGAAGCTTCTCCCAATATAACAAGCACGCCGCAACTAAACCAGATCACAGTACCAGCAGCAAATAAAAATTTACCCCAAATCTTATTTTCATAATAAGCTCCCGCTACGATCATGGTTATACTTATCAATATAACCGCAATTAGAATATATATATCGGCTATCCCTTTCACCATCGTTGCTAACAAGAAGGGCCAGACGGCAGTGAGGATAGAGGCCTTGAAAGATTTGCTGACTAACGAAGCCGAGCTAAACCAATAGACTGAGGTGACTAGCCATACGAATAAAAAGGTGAATAGGGAAAATTTCCTCTGCATAGTTCTTAGAAATTCATATTTGGTTTATACTGCTCGCTGTATTCATAGCGAATTGCGTTATCTACAATACTGCAAATTATTTAAACTATCATAATCTTAGTTATGATAATTTAATTAGAAAAGGTATAATTCGCTTTTTCTTAGCTAAAATCTTCGAAATCAAGGAGTCATTGCTATTGAAATATTCTATTTAGCCCCACCCTGCGCAGTTTGTCAGGGAAATATTTTTTCCGAAACTCCTAGTCGCTTCGTTTGCTCTGTTACACATCAAGACATGCTACAGCATTTAATCCTACCCAACACACCAATTCCACATCATAACTGGCAACAGGAACTACGAGCAAGAGGGGCTACAGGAGAAAATTAGCTCTCTACTCTTGTTGAATAAAACTCTACCGTCGATGTAATTAGTATATTAATTAATAGGGATGATGAGGTAGTATCTTGGATTAAGGATATAAAATTATTACCTAAGATGCTTTTCCAGTTCTTCTATTTATTTTTTCTTTGCAATAACTATTTGCCCACTTTGAAAATCTAGCAAAAAAGTAAATTTGAGTAAGTAGAGTTGCTGGAAATAGATATCTGTAGTCAGATGCTATACTGGATATCATATAGATTAGGTAAGCAGAAAGAGAAAAAGCTAAAATTAACGTTTTGCAGTTAAGGTCACGGGTTCTAGTCTTTCCCAATGAAAGTATGCATTGAATCAGCAATAGCATTACCACTGCAAACCACACTACATGTCTTGAAAGTAAGTTTGCCCAAGGGTCTGCGAGTAC
>JBILFC010000021.1:0-21684 GCA_044351785.1 Bdellovibrionota bacterium | reverse complement strand
CTCCAGTCTCAGCGATCGCAAAGTTTATACCTGTAATGCCTGCCTCAGCTCCTAAAAAGTAATCCCTAAGATGAGTTCTTGCAGATTCTGTTAAATACTTGGGGTCAGAGTTCCCAGCTTCAGTGCCAAGGTACTTTCGAAACACCTCAGATACATCCTCCTTTTTTAAATGTATCGCAGGCAGAACAATATGACTAGGAGTTTCATGTTTTAACTGAACAATTCTTTCTCCCAGATCAGTATCAATTACCTCGTATCCCTTTTTGTAAAGATAGGGGTTGAGTCCACACTCTTCAGTAAGCATCGACTTACTCTTAACAACTTTCTTGATACCCTTACCTTGTAATATTTCATGAACAATTTTGTTATGCTCTTCGGCATCATTAGCCCAATGTACTACGGCGCCTAGCTTAGATGCATTCTCTTCAAATTGAACTAGGTACTGATCTAACTTTGATATGGTGTGGGTTTTAATTTTAGATGCGAGTTCTCTCAATATCTCCCATTCTGGGACAGAATTAGCTGCGAGATCCCTTTTGGTTCGTACGAACCAAAGTGCTTTATCGTGCCAGTCTGTCCGTTCATCATTTTTTACAAAAGATTCCGCAAGCTTTGGATGACTCATAGCTGCACTCCCGCATTAGTCATCGCTTCACAGAGCAACTCTGAAATATGGAGAATTTTTAGATTTTCTTTCTTCCTCCTGATAATTCCATCTAGATGCATTAAACAAGACATATCTGCGCTTGTTATAACTTCAGCACCAGAGTTTAAATGGTCATTGATTCTATCTATTCCCATCTTTGCGCTAACTCCAGCTTCGTCAACTGCAAAAGTACCGCCAAATCCGCAACATTCATCCTTTCTTTTAAGCTCGATAAGATTAATTTCATTTAAGTTAGAAGTAAGAAACTCAATTTTATTTAGACCTGTTTCGACTAATTCACTGGAGCAAGCGAGTTTCAGTTCTCTTAATCCATGGCAAGCTTGATGAATACCTACCTTCCATGGGAATCTGCCGTCAGGAGGAGAAATCTTTAGAACGTCAACTAAGAATTCGCATAATTCATAAGTTCTATTGGATGCGCTTTCTGCGTTCACCTTATGGGTTATGTCTTTATAATGATTCCTAATCATTGAAGTACAACTACCTGACGGGCATACGATATAATCAAATTCCTTAAAAGTGCGATTAAATGAATCAGCAAAATAGGAAGCATCTTTAAAACAGCCAGAATTTGCCATTGGTTGCCCGCAGCAAACCTGTTGATCTAGAAATTTTACTCTGAGTCCATAATGCTTAAGAAGCTTAGCGGTAGAGACTCCAACTTCGGGAAAGAACTGATCTATATAACAGGGAATAAATAGAGCTACTAATGTAGGCATGAGATTATTAGATTTTTATGGTAAAATTAACAGCATTAATTAGAGATGGGAAGAGCTTTTTATGGATCACATATGAGAATTAGTGTAGTTGGTAGTGGTAAGCTAGGAACGAGTCTTTCTAAGGTTTGGCATGATTTAGGCACATTGAAAATTACTGATGTAGTTAATCAATCTTTTGACAGTTCTAGATTAGCCGTTCAGAGGATTGGAGCCGGAAATCCTTTAGGAAGTATTCTAGATATTCGATGTTCTGATCTTATTATGATCGCAACTTCCGATTCTATAATTAGAGCTAGTGCTGAAGAATTAGCTAGTAATACGAATATAAAAGAAGGTACTATCATTTTTCACTGTAGTGGTGCCCTTAGCTCTTTAGAACTAGAATCTTTAAAAAGTAAGGGAATGTTTGTATGTAGTGCGCATCCTGTGAAAAGTTTTTCTTCAGAAATTGAAAGCCTAAAAAACATTTCTGGTACCTCTGTGGCTTTGGAGGGTGATGTGGAGGCACTGCAAGTAGTAAGGAGGATATTTAAAGCTATTGGAGGAATTCCATTTGAGATTTCAGTAGAATCTAAGACTTTATATCACGCAGCAATAAGTATTGTTTCGAATTTTCTCCCACCACTATTAGAAGCGGGGTTTATCATTCTTAAGCAAATAGGGATTGCGGATACTCAAGCGAAGGATCTAGTTGAACCTCTTGTACGGGGAACAATCGATAATATTTTTAAAGTAGGGACAGTCGAAGCTTTAACTGGGCCTATTTCACGGGGTGATTACAAGGTAGTTGAGTCTCATCTGTGTGCGATGAAAACTTTAAATTTGCGTAGTGCTGAGCAATTATGTGAACTATACAGTGTCCTAGGAAGAGCTGCTTTAGAGTTGGTAAGGCAAAAGGGGATAGTGGAAAATTCAAAGCTAAATATGCTTAGTTCAAAATTAAATTATTCAAATCCCTAAGTCCGTACTGACTTAAGATTAGTCTAAATGCGATCAGAGTACCTATCAGGGTAAGTAAAAGTGACTGCCATGGAAAGGTATTATTCTTATGCAAGTTGTCAATTGGCGCAAAAAAACTTGCCACAAATTTAACTAGTACGAGTCCAATATATGTAGCGACTGAGAGTGAGGCAGTTATGAGAGGGAAAATAAGATAAGCGAGTATGTATCCGTAAACTGAATACTCATAATGAAAGATAATCATGAACGAAGCTATGACAAGAACTGTAAATAGTGCTGTAAAAGCAGAAGTCCAGAATATTTTAGATCTATACTTTGCGTCGGAGCTAAAAAAGTACGAAACAACCAAAATTTCACCAATTACTAGTAAGACAAACTCGATATAAGATGTAGGAAGACTTAACCAGTGTTTCATAAACGCATTAAGGATAACCTTTCTATGTATTTTATGCCTCCTAGAGTAGTATAGTCAATTTATTAGAAAACTCCTAAGTGTTCTAGGTAGATACCAAGCTGAACGGGGATTGGAATTGCTTGCACGATGGTATAGCGCAGGTTATTCTCTCGTCATTAATTTACTCTAATAATTGGGAAAGCGATGTGTGGTATTTGTGGAATAGTCTCTGAGGATTTTCAAGAATCAGTTTTGCAGCGAATGGTTGACTCCATAGCGCATAGAGGACCTGACGACCATGGCATTTATACCGACAGGGGATTGGGGTTAGGTTTCGTTAGGCTGAGTATTGTTGATCTCGCCGGTGGTCATCAACCAATGACCAATGAAGATGAATCTATTTGGTTAATTTTTAACGGTGAAATTTATAATCATAAAGAACTTCGGGAAAATTTAATTAAGAAAGGTCACGTTTATAAAACCAATAGTGACACTGAAACAATCCTTCATTTGTATGAAGAAGAAGGATTAGATTGTTTTAGTAAACTTAACGGTATGTTTGCTGTAGCGATATGGGATACTAAAAGAAGAAAGCTTGTAATAGCAAGAGATAGATTAGGTATTAAGCCTCTTTATTATTACTATAATGGAAGTACGTTGCTGTTTTCATCTGAGATCAAAGGGATCTTAGCTCATCCTTCTATTCAAGCAAGAGAGAATCCTGAGAAAATAAGGGAATACTTGTCCTTTCGGAATGTAAGTGGTGAAGAAACTATTTTCAATAATATTAGAAGTTTGCTACCGGGCCATATTTTGACTTTAGAAAATTCCGATTTTAGAATCCAAAAGTATTGGGAGTTAGAGATAACTAATGAGTATTCAGATTCTAAGGTAGACGACTTCTTTGAAGAGTGTGTGGATTTACAGCTGATGGCAGATGTGCCCGTAGGAGTGCTTCTTAGTGGTGGTTTGGATTCTAGCTTAGTTACTGCCGTGGCTTCTAAGTTATCCCCAAATATCTCATCATTCTCTGTCGGCTTTAAGGAAAAAGAATACGACGAATTAGGTTATTCAAGAATAGTGTCTGACTACTGTAAGACAAGAAAGAATGAGCTAATTTTAGATGAGACCTTATTTACAGATAATCTAGAGAATATAATTTATCACCTTGATGAACCTTTGGCACATGCCAATTCAGTGCCGATATTTCTAATTTCGAAGCTAGCTAAAGAGTCAGTAAAAGTACTTTTGACAGGCGAGGGGGCGGATGAAGTTTTCTGCGGTTATCCTAGATATTTGATCCCAAGACTTCTTTCTAGCTTACCTTCGGCTATTAGACCCCTAGGTGGAGTATTTGCTACCTTAGCGAAGTTAAGTGGTGATCATCGTTTACAAAAGTTAGCAAAAAATGTTTCTAGGTCAGAGGCAGAGCGTTTGGTTTATAATTCCGAGTTTCTTGATAGTAGTGTGATAGATAAGATAGTTAGCATGGATTTACCTAAGGCTGATTTAAGTTATCGCTTCGGTATCCTGGAAGAAGAAAAATTGAAGGGGATGTCGGTATTAAATAAGTTATCGTACTTAGAGTTAAAGACTTATTTAATTGCACTTCTTAATCGAGTTGATAAGACAACTATGGCAGCAGGAATTGAGGCTAGGGTACCTTTTCTAGATCATAGATTTGTTGAATATGGATTTAATCTTTCAGAGGATAATAAGGTTAAGGGCAAAGAAAGGAAGTATATTCTGAAAGATCTCGCGTATAGGTTGCTACCTTCAAACGTGATTGAACGACCTAAATCTGGATTTGGATTGCCTATAGGAAAATGGCTATTAAATGATAAAGGACTTGGCAGATATTTAGACCTGTTGACTGACAAGAGTTTTAAAGAGAGTGGATACTTTAATAGTGTTGAAGTATCGCGTATGGTGGATGAACACCGAACGTTAAAGCAAAATCACGAAGACTCATTATGGGAAGTTGTTAGCTTTGAAATATGGAGAAGGATTTTTATAGAAAAATCATTAAATAGATGAGAGCGGGGATCAAAAGAGGGTTAGAATTCTAACCCTCCGGTTTAAACCTTTTCTGCCAGTTCTACTTTCCAAGCATAAATTCTTCGGTAGTCTCTAAGTGACACTTACCGAATCTATTGTAGCTCCTTTCTGTAGTTCGAAGGATACCTTTATAGTTAAGAGAGATTATGGTACTAGAAGTAGTTCCATAATCTTCTGCCTGAACAAACAAGCTTGATTTCTTTTCTTCCCTGAAAAAATCAAGTCCTGTATCTTGAACTTCCTCACTTGGAGCTTTCGTTCCGTCCTCCATTATAGAGAATAAGATGCGTTCCAAGTGCCAGATACTTGTAGTGTTAAAGTACCTATCAAGTGAATAATACATCTCCTCACTAAGGGCCTTAATACCCCTTGTTACTTTCCACCAAGGAGTGTTCAGGTATGCATTGCTAATACCGTGAATACCTGGCTCCAAAGTAGTGATAAGGCCTGAATGATTATCATAGTGGTACTGCTTACGGACGTCACCAAAGACAAGATTATAGCCAAGAGTTTTTTCCCTTTCTCTTGAAAGAATAGCTATATGCTCGGCTGCATAATGCCCTGAGCTAAGCCACCTCGGAACAATCTCTCCTCGGGCAATTTCAGGAGTGATATTTTCCCGAGTCTTTCTGACAAAGGTAATCATCCCCAGTCGCCCAGTCTTAGTAACACCTGCCCAGGTACCACCCTTATCAAGGTCGCGGCCTGCACAGATTACATCCTTGCCCTCTTCTCCTTCCCACCAATGAAGGGGTTTCGTTTTCTTCTGAAACCCCTCGTCACGGTTAAATAGGATAATTAGAGGGTGTTCTGGTTCCATGTCTTTTATAACAAAAAGTAAACACATGTTATTCCCCTTTCTCTGATGTTATAGTGTTTAGATAGGTGGCAATTTCGTTAGGTTCGAGCATTCTCTGCCCCTGACCACCACTTGCAACAGAGCCACCTTTCGGACCAAGAAAAGTGGCTCCCCAAGATTTGATCCGAGAGACATTTTCCATTACTGCGGGTTGTTCCCACATGTTCTGACTCATGGCAGGAGCAATAAACCATCTATTACACTTCATGTTTGAAGCAAGAAGAGTAACAGGGTTATTGTACAAACCGTGACTGAGATCAGCTAGACAACTTGCAGTACATGGAGCAATGACAATAGCCTCAGCCCACGATGCCCATTCCATATGAACTTCGCCAGCTTGAGCATCCTGCATATCCCACAGATCTACGTATGTCCTTTCAGAAGACACGGCAGATAGTGTCAGGGGAGTAACAAACTTACTTGCACTCCTTGTCATAGCTACTCTAACCTGAAAGCCGCAATGCCTTAAGGCTAAGCATAGACTTAGACCCTTAACGCATGCTACTGAGCCAGTTAATCCAACAATCACCCGTTTCTCTCTAAACATGAGAATCTCCTTTCGAAGACCGAAACTTTGAAAAATGAAGTTGCAAAAGAATACTTAGTCGTGTTTGTAATTAGACCCTACACGCTTGAGTATTTCTTCTAGGACGGCAAGGCTAGTATCTTCTTTCTTACCGGTGAAGTGTATAGTCTCGCCGTTATAGAAGGTTACCAAGAAAGGATGTTCACCTGTCTGAGGTTTGATCTTTTTGAGGTCATTTCCTATGCAGACATTTGAATTTGCCCTTTTTAGCTGCTTCTTAGCAGCCGTAAGCATCACGTCATCGTTTACCCCTACTAATAACTTAGAGCCAGCGATGAAACACTGAGGCCCAGCAAGCTCTCTGATTTCATCAATCAGCTTCGGAGTTTTTCTATAGGTAATAGTGATCTCTTCTTCATCAGAAGACATCTTCCCATCTAAGGCTATAGGAGCATAGTCGGGAGGAGCTGCTGTCATGAACACGAGATCCGGCTTTACTCTAGGTAGAATTTCTCTTAAAATAGCTGCCAGTTCATCAAACGTCTTATAGTAAGTTACTGGTGCGGCTAGATTCTCAATAGATTCAAAGATTGAGTCCTTTCTTTGAACCAAGTAAGTAATAACCCCCCGTCTAGCAAGTTCCTTAGCGAACATAAAGCCAAGCTGGCCTTTGAAGATGTTATCCATCTCGTGGTGCCAGTGTGGGACAAGATCCATCTCAGCCCCTAGGATTTTATGAACGCTCACACGTCGTACTGCATCAAAGCGAGTTTGAGCAGCGCCAGCAAATACTACAGCCTTAATTAACCTTGTCATCGCTATCACCTTTCAAACAGTATTGAGCAGGGCTTAGTACTTCTGTACTAAAAAACCTTAATTGATCCCCACTCACCAAGCCTCAATTGAATGAAGCCCAGTGAGTGGTTAATTTCTCTTCTACCCAGATGTGGCAACTAGGAAGTTGCGTTGTGAGAGCTAGATAATATGGGACATGAGATATCGGCAATGGCATTGTAAAACTTGCCTAAAACTTAGAATGCTAATAGGTTGGAGCTTAGAAATACGTGATAATTAAATAATTTTACCTAGGCATACATGTCATCTGTTAAATTAGATAAGTTAGATAAGAGAATTCTTTATGAATTAGATTTAAACTCAAGGCAGACTTCTTCTGAAATTGCTAGAAAGGTTAAGCAAGGTCGAGATCGTATAGAATACCGAATTGATCGCTTGATTGATTTGAAAGTAGTAAGGAAGTTTACCACATCAGTAAATTTATCTTCTCTCGGATATACTATTTATAAAATGTATATTCGTATAGATGCAGGTAGTAAGAAGGTTCAAGATTTTATTGCATATCTTAGGAAGCATAACAGAGTATATTGGATAGCTCTATCGGACGGTAGTTGGGATTTGATGATTGCGATTTTTGCGAGATCTGGTTACGAGTATGTCCAAACGCAACAAGAGATATTAAGTTCATTTAATTCTGTTATTGTGAATTTTCAGATTTTTCAACTTATAGAATTGGATGTTTACAATAAGCATTATCTAGTTGGGACTGGTGAGCGATCAGTCCTAGTCGGCGGTGAACAAGTTCAAAATGAAATCGACGAGATAGATATCAAGATTCTTAAAGAAATTTCTAATAATTCTAGGCGATCTAATGTCGAGTTAGCTGATAAGGTCAGTAGTACCCCAGCGATTATCAAAGGACGTATTGATAAAATGCTAGCTAAGGGAATTATTACAGGTTTTCGTGTAGAGGTTGATCTTCCTACATTGGGCATGGAAAGCTTTAAAACTCAGCTTTTTCTCCGGAGCTATGACCCTAAGAGTCTTAATAAATTAAGGTTGTATTGTAAGAGAGATGTTAATATTACTTACTTTATCCAACAGATTGGATCTTGTAGTTTAGAAATTGAATCAGAAGTTGAGGGATATGATCATTATCACCGCCTAATAGAAAATCTTAGGCAGGAATTTCCAAGTTATATTCGAAACTTTCAAACAGTATTAATTAGAAAAACTTATTTTAATTGGGTACCTAGGGATTTAAATTATGAGAATTAGCGAAAGGTTAATTAAGCCTTTTATTAAGAAAATTTATTGGTTTTCCCCTTTCCTTTGGCTATTTATGGCAGTATTAGTTAAAGGTTTTGCGCTCAATCATACATATGGAGTATCGTCCTCTAGTGTGGCCATAACGGTGGTTTCGGATTTTTGTATTTTGGCGATTCCTTTTGTAGTTTTAGCCTTTGTTGGCGCCAGGAATATTAAATACACATGGTCGTTAAGCGTTGCATTGGTGGTATCTTACCTGTGCATCTACCTTCTAGATACTTTGTTGCTTTTGGGGCTCAATGCTCGGCTGGATTTTAGGTCATTAAATAGTAATGGACTTGAATGGTCAGTGGTGTTTAATTTTCTTGGAGAAAGATATCCAGTTACAATAGCATTTTGTATGCTCTTAAGCGCACTGTCCCATATCTCAATTAATCATTCTGAGAAGAAATGGGAACCGACGCGAACGAATATTGCTTTTCTAATTATTCTCTCAGGAGCCACTTATTCGGATATATACTCTAAATATAGTTTTAAACCTGACTATTTTATTTACAATTCCTCGCAGGATCTTCAGAATTTAGGAGCAGATAATTTTATTCAAGTTCACGGTGCATACGAAAAAGTGATTTCAGAAAGTTTAGATATCCCAGCATATGATAAAAGTATAATTCTCCTAGTAGTGGAGTCATTGTCTGCAGTAGATTCTAAAAGGATGGGCGGAATGTATGATCGATTGCCTGAACTAGATGAGCTAAGCAAGAAAGGAGTTATCTTTAATAATTATTATGGTAATCACTTTAACTCAGAAGGTGGTTTCATTAGTATGTTGTGCGGCGTACCTCCGGTTACTTATCCGGGGTTTTCAGCATTTGGTTATAGAGACTATCCATGTTTTACAAATAATGTTTTAAAGCATTTAAAGAAGGATGGATTTATAACGGAGTTTCTGACTACCGGGCACTTATCGTATGTGCGTAAAGGTGCATATATGAAAGCAGTTGGATTTGATCTTGTTAGAGGGCGGGTGGAGGTGCCAGAATTTGAATCAGCAGAGCGATTTTCATTCGCTGCGCCAGCAGATAGTCTTCTTTATGAGGAAGCCTTGAAAAAAGTGGAAATCTATAGAAAGCAGAATCAAAAATTCTTCTTAAACCTATTTACCGTTTCTAGTCATCGGCCCTATTTAGATCCTAGAAACAGAAGTAACTCAATTGAATCTGTGTTCTCATATGTTGGTAGTGAAATCACTAATTTTTACAATCAACTTGAAAAAGAAGGTTTTTTTAAGGAAGGAATTTTAGTCGTAGTGGGTGATCATCGCAGGATGGATATTGTTCCAGATGAGGAAGCTGAAAAACTCGGCGAGAAAGCGCGGAATTGGGTTTGGTTAAGTTTGTTCGGTGATGGACTGGGAGGTAGAGTAATTGAACAGAATATTTCCCAGCACACTTTGATTGCAAATATTTTGAAAATTGGTACTGGTGGTCATCCTAAGTCTACGGCCAGTGTGGCGTATACTAACCCTTGGGATCTTAGTATGAAAAGTAGATCAGGGATAATTGATTTAAACAATAAGCGGCCAATTGACGAGGATCATTCTGATTTATTAACATTGAGACACGCAGGTTACTATATTCGTTCTAGTGGTAAGCATCCTTGTGAAAAATTTGAAAGAGTAGTTTCCGATTTTGAAAAGGTAGAGGGTATTGGAGTAAATACATATGCTATGAAAAGTTTTGATAGTCTCACTATGGAAGAAATATTATCTAAACCGCAAGTTAGGTATCCAAGCTTTGATCACGCGATCAGTGATAATTTAGGTTTACTATTTCCTTCAATTATACATATTCAAGCTGAAATAAAGTTCAATATCAATAGGACCGTATTTGTAAATTTACCAACTAAAGCACCGTCATGCCTGTTTGCAGATGGAAAATTGGTAGCCGTAAGTGATGAGGCTGGCGATAGATTGACGGCCTTGCCCTCAGCTATAAATTTACCAGGTGATCAAATTCAGCATCTTGATTTTATCGCAGAATTATCACCGTTTTCAGAGATACCTCGAATAGAATATCAAGGGATAAGTGGTTCAATGGTTGGCATTGACAGCAGTATTGCACATTGTCCATTTGGAAAATGTGGTTAATCATTTTAAGGTAAGGATGGGTAAATCTTTATAGTTGTGTTTAGGTTGATTTTTGGATATTTTTGCTACCTAACAATAAGCAACAAATTAAGGCTCTATGCATTTTATCCCAAAAAACTTCTTTATAGTTTTAATCTTATCCCAACTGGCATTTTTAAGCTTCCAATTTAATGTTGTTCTTGCGCAAGAACAACAAGTCAATATGAAGTTTAAAATTGAAGGAGCAAAATTGTTATTTACAACCAAGCCAAAGTTCGCTGAATATACCGATGCCTCATCGTGGTGGTATAACAATTTAGAGACAAAAGAGAAAACCTATGCAGTAGGAGAATTTACCAGAAAGTTATACGAGGTTCCTATGAGTTCTTCTTTTGAAGTAGTTTATAATTATGAAACTCAGCTAGTAGCAATGGGTTTTAAGATTATTAATCGATATAAAAATGCTCATGGCGATTGGTTTGTTAGAAGACATATTTGCAAGAATGATCTATGTGGGACTTTGGAAAAAACTTCAAATGACTTAACGAAGGAATTGATGAGTGAGCAGACCATTATTGCAAAGAAGACCACGTCTGAGGGAGATTATACTGCAGTAGTTGCAGGAGGCGAGATTAAAACAAATATGCGTTTTAATCCCCCTAGTGATACGCTCGATTCTCAAGGTGGCCAAGCCCCATCAGTAGTTTTAACGCCAGGACATGTTTTATTGTTGGTAGATATCATTGCGCCTAAGCAAATAGAGAAGAAGATAGTAAGCGAGGAGATTTCTTATATCAAGGGTAAGCTTAATGCTGAAGGATCAGTCAACATTTATGGAATTTTCTTTGATTTTGATAAGGCAAGCGTAAAATCTGAAAGTGCAACAGCACTTAAGAATATCGCAGATGTTCTTACTGAGGATGCAAATTTGAAATTGAATATATTAGGGCATACTGATAATCAAGGAACTCAAGAGTATAATCTAAAGTTATCAGAAAAGAGAGCCAAGGCCGTAGTTGGATATTTAGTTGCAATTCATGGAATTGATGAATCTAGATTATTAGCTATTGGAAAAGGGATGAATGAACCTTTAGAATCTAATGATTCTGAAGAAGGAAAAGCTAAAAATAGAAGAGTTGAGTTAAAGAAGTTTTAGTTAATATTAAGTCTGAATAAAATCTTATGATAATCCCACTTACAGAAAAGTCCCTTCCTGAAACCTGTTTTATATTCAAACACTCTACTCAGTGTCCGATATCATCAGAAGCTGCAGATGAGGTCAAAAGTGTTGAATCTAGTCTGCCAGTTTACTGGATAAATGTGATTGAACAAAGGGATTTATCAAATTGGGTAGAAGATACTTATGGAGTTCGGCACGAGTCTCCGCAGCTTTTGTTGATAGAGGGTGGTGCGGTGAAGGAGTCTTGGAGTCATAGGAAAGTGAAGAGAGAGTTGTTGATTAGTTAGTAGAATGGCAGTCAAAGATATGTTATTATAAACATGTAATCTTAAAAATTTTAATCTTATGACACCTAAAGAATGGGCAATGACTTGGAAAAAGGCAGGGGTGGCTCTGGATAAAGTTAAGACTCAAGAGCTTTCAGCTATGACTATGGAAGACACACAGAAAAAAATCAGTACTATTTTTGATGGTGTTGATCCTTCTTACTATTTAGGTAAAAAGAATTCCCGCACATCTGGTCTAGTAGAAATGCAGAAATGTTTTTCAAAACTCAAGTTAAAATTGAATGGATAATCAGCTTCTTTCTACATGCGACAGAGTAGAAAAGGTGATTTCTAGCCTTGGGTGGCAGTTTTGTTTTATTGGAGGGGTCGCTATTCAGAGATGGGGTGAACCTAGATTTACAGCAGATGTAGATTTAACATTGTTGACAGGTTTTTGTGAGGAAGAGAAATTTATTACCGAATTACTTTTAAGGTTCAAACCTAGAAGAGAAGATGCTTTAGAATTTGCACTCACATATAGGGTTCTACTTTTAGAGGATAGCAATGGAGTAGCAATTGATATTTCATTAGGTGCGTTGCCTTTCGAAGAGCGATCGATATCTAGAAGTTCAAAATATTCTTTTTCGCCCACGATAACTTTAACAACCTGCTCAGCGGAAGATTTGATAACCCATAAGGCATTTGCAGGGCGCGATAAGGATTGGGCAGATGTTGAAACAATTCTTAGAAAGAATTTTAAGAAGCTTGATTTAAATCTTGTTCGTTCTGAGCTTATAGAATTAGCTGAATTGAAAGAAGAACCAGAGATTATGGAGCGACTAGAGAAGAAGATAGAAAGTATCGAATAGTCGTGTACCAACTTCGCCCATATCAACAGGAATCAGTAAATAGTGTTCTAAATCATTTTAGAAAATCAAGGTATCCGGCTGTACTTGTCTTACCTACTGGAGCAGGGAAGAGTTTGGTAATTGCTGAGCTTGCAAGGATTGCTAAAGGTAGGGTACTGGTTCTGGCTCATGTTAAAGAGCTTGTAGAGCAGAACTATCAGAAGTTTAAAAGTTATGGTCTCGAAGCGGGGATTTATTCTGCAGGATTAAACCGAAAAGATAGCACAGAAAAAGTAATTTTTGGTAGCATTCAGTCCGTAGCTAGGGCTAAGGATAAGTTTTTCTCTGATTTTTCTTTACTTGTAATAGATGAATGCCATCGAGTAAATTTCGAAGATGATACTCAATATAAGGACGTAATCAGTAAGCTCTTAGAGGAGAATTCACTATTATGTATATTGGGTCTTACAGCAACTCCCTATAGACTTGACTCTGGATGGATTTATAAGTTTCATCAGAAGGGGACTATGAGAACTGATGAAGCAAGATTTTTTAGAAAGTGTTTATACGAGCTAAGCCTTAAGGAGATGATTAGGGACGGCTTTCTAACTCCTCCTGTACAAATTGATGCTCCCGTTGCCTCTTATGATTTTTCATCCTTAAAGTTATTACCTGGCCAGAGTACCTATAAGTTAGCAGAGATTGAAGAGGTGCTAAAGGATCAGAGAAGAATAACTCCAGTGATAATAAAAAATATAGTAGATATAGCTCATGATAGAAAGGGAGTTATTATTTTTACAGCTTCAGTTAGGCATGCGGAAGAAATTCTAACTTACTTACCGAAGGGAGAGGCTAATATCGTAATAGGTGATACCCCTAGTGAAGATCGAGATAGGATTATTGAGAGTTTTAAGAATCAGGAAATAAAATATCTAGTTAATGTATCTGTTCTGACTACTGGCTTTGATGCGCCTCATGTTGATTTGATAGCGATTCTGAGACCAACTGAATCAGTCAGTTTGTATCAGCAGATAGTGGGTAGAGGATTAAGACTATTTCCTGGGAAAAAGGATTGTCTTGTTTTAGATTATACCGGAGTGCCTCATGATATTTATAAACCAATAATTAGAGATGATAAGCCTACTGAAGATTCTGTGCCTGTGGCAGTGTCCTGTCCTCAGTGTAAACACGTAAATGAGTTTTGGGGATTAATGGATGAGGAGGGTGATGTGGTTGAGCACTTTGGAAGAAAATGCCAAGGTGCCATTGAAGATCCTGATGGGGAACAGATTTTACCTTGTGGATTTCGGTACAGATTTAAGCTTTGTGATAGGTGTGGGGCGGAGTGTGATATTGCTGCTAGGGAGTGCCCTAGTTGTACTCACTTGTTAGTTGATATTGATGCGAAGCTTAAGGAGGCAATGGGTTCTAAAAATACCCACGTAATGCGTCCTGATAGTATGATGTTTGAAAAGAAGGTGGATGCTAAGGGGATGGAGCGTCTTGAGATTAAGTATTATGATCTTGATGCGGAGTACTTAAGTGAAATTTTCTTTTTTAATGGAGAGAATGATTCTAAAGTTTTCTTTTATAATTTCTTTAGAATGCATGCTCGTTTACCTGAAAAGGTAGAATCATTTAAGACTATAGAAGATGTGATTCGTTATAAAAATAACTTCAGATTACCTATGTATATAATTGCCCGTAAACAGGGGCAGTACTGGAAGATTAGAGAGAAGATTTTTAGATAAAAAAACACAAGTGACGCAAGGCGAACCTCCGAGCGTCAAGATGTGTAGTTTGTAATTTGTTACTGTAGTCGCTCTTGATGAAGAAGCATAGTTAAGATTTCGTATATCGTATGATTTGACTTTCTGTCCCACTCGTCGATTATTCGCTGAACTTCACTTGCGATCCTTGGATGCTTAAGCACGCATTCTGAGATTTCATCCCAGTATTCGAAGGAATCAAGAATGTGCTGCCTTAATGACTTTTGTCCAAATGGGACAGGAACAATTAAATTCACCCTTTTTCCATAACAAGTATTATTCTCGCGGAGGACATTGGGCCACCCTGTATTCTTTTGCCTGACAAGAACTCCGACCAACAGTGGACGATTTGGAGGAATGGAAGATTTTAAAAGAAATTCATCCATCTTATCTGAAGATGCGATGTAGAGAACTCTATCGTTTGTACTAAGTTTCTCAAGCTGTTCAGCTAAGCTAGTAGGCGGGAACTGCAAAGGAAGGCATTCCTCAATCAGTATCTTGACCCTAGGATTATATCCGTGAAGTATGGAGGTGATAATAATGCTCTCTGCACATACTGTGTCCATCACCAGTGCAGTTGTTCTGCCAAAGAATGAAGCATGGCGTTTCATGTTAAAACCTCCCAGTGCGCATTCGACTAATTGCCTAGTTCGAAGGGCAACCCACTCTTTTCATCGAGATAGGATTTCTACAATCTTGACGCATAAAACTTTTTAAACCATTCAAAAAATCTTGCGTCACTGTGTTTCACTCCTGGAATTGTCTACGAGTGAAACACAGTTTAATCTTCTACCCTGATAGTGATGTGAAAGAACTAAATGCTGGGCATTATTGATGTTCGTTTATAGCTTAATCTGACAATAATAGTCAAATATGCGATCTTCTGTCTAAAAGTCCATATTTTTGGATTTTCTGGTACCAAAAAGTCTTAAAACATGGAGAAATAAGCACATTGTTGTTATCTTAAGATTAAAATCTACCCAAGTGAAATTAGACCTGCTGATGTCCCGATGACGATCAGCAGGTTCGGGAACCTAGTCAACAACTATTTCCAGGTCCTTGAATTCGATTACTTCTCCTTCGAGAAACGAATCTTGTACCCTCCTCTCAAAAGAGACTTTAAGTTCTCTCGTAAATGATGCTTTCACGTTCTCGTCAGTAGATTGGCTTAAAATCTGCAATGTAGTGAGCACTGCATCATCCATGAGATATTGAAAATACTCTTCGGAAAGTATTCCGTTAGTGCAAGAGTATAGGGGTGAGTGATTTTTCCATCGTATATGAACTTTCCCCGACAGCTTGATGTGCTTGAAGTTGTAAGGGCATTGGAGTTTGAGTAGTAATTCAGATCCCTCAGGGTGTAGGGGATGCTGACTTACATCTTCCCACGGCCAGCGTAGAAATGGTCCTTGAGTGATTCGATGTGAGCGGGTAAGCTCGTTTCTTACCAAACCGAAATTCTTACCCTCTGTTTTTCCTAAAAAGGGCATTGGCAAAACGATCAGGGTGAAAATACCAGAGAATGCTAGTGAACATCCAAGGATGCCGCCCCTTTTGTTCTTCGCAGTTTGCATGTATTCGATGAAAATCCATGCTGAAATTCCCACGACCAGAAAACTAAGCAGAAGAAGATTCATTGATTTGTTTGGGTATTTGTATTCTGGTTGATCTGCAAACCAGATAACAAAGAAGACCAAAGACAATGAAGCAAGTGTGCGGTACATCTGTTACTCTCCTTGGAAAAATTTGAAACTGGGCAACTTGCATGAAACCATCCTTCACTAACGGGATAGTTTTTTATCGGTTCGGCGGAAACGCTTATGATGCCTAGCTTTAGATCGTAACTAAGCGTCGATCTAAGATATCCATTTGTAGAGGCGTCTTTTCTGAAGTTTTCAAGAAAGATCCTCCGAAATTCTTCTCCTTCATATTCATCGTAATCTTTTCCACCAGGAATTTGCTCTGGAGCTGCTGTGAGAGCATCGCGAATTACGTCATTAAATTCCCAATCCTCAGGAAATTGCTCTCGTGCTTTGTGTTCACCGCGATGATAGCTGAGAATTGTTTGTGCGAGGACTAGAATTGATCGTGGTTTCCGATCACTCTCAAGATCATTCCTTACCACGCGTGTTTCGTAACGAATCTTCCCCTCAATCGGATTTTGACTGTAGTGAAAAACCTCTTGTCCAGGATATCGGAATAGATAGTCCTCTTTTACCTCATTTGTGCCATTTACTAAAAGATAAGGCAATTCATCTGTGGCATTTGAAACTGAAGATACTCCGAGGAGCATAAGACCTAATACGAAAAGTCCTGGTGATAAAAAGTCAGAATTAAATTTCCTTTTTCCGCCTCCATGGTAAAGAAACTCTAGAAAAGAAGAGAAAAGCATCAGTATACCAATAACTGCGCAAATCCAATCCAGGGGTATTAATTCCTCTCCAGTAATAGAGACCATTAATTTTGCAATGCAAAGAATGAGGCCTGCTACGAAAACCAATTGCATTTCGATGCTCCTTTACGGAAAGCCATCCCAAGCCTAAAGGCAACAAAACCTTTTAAATTTCACTTGGGTGAGATCTATAAAAGGGATCGCAAATCCCCTAAAAGATACCACGCAAAACACGTCTTCCCGATGTCTAATTGTGTCGGTTTCTTAGCATTAGAAATTTCACAAAACAAGGCTAGTCTACTAGCTAAAGTCTTGATTAGTTGCCTAAAAGTGTTAAGTTCAATAATGGCAGTGAGATATAAATCAAAACTTAAATATGAGCATGAAAACAACCTTTAAACTAATTCTTAGCATACTACTAATTTTATTTACTTCTTTTTTATCTGCTGAAGAAGTTATTTCTAAAGATGTCGCCGGACTTAAAGATCCAGCAGGAATAAAGAGAGTTGAGGGATCGGTTTTGATCCTTGGTGATTCAAAGGCCTTTGATGAATTTGTAATTCCTACGCAAAAAATTATTTTTAACTATAGTGATCAGAAGTTTAATGATTGGTCGAGAATTAATGTGGAAGGATCGAGGGATACAGTATTTTATAGATTGCCAAGAGATGCTTCTACCTTAGAAGTAGCTAGAAGTTATGAAGATGAATTGATGGCTGAGGGATATGAAGTAATTTTTAAAGGTAAGGCAGAAGAGCTTCATGATGGATATGGCAGATTTATGAAAGAGGTATACGGTGATAAAATTGGTGCTGCGGTAATGGAATATCATCTTCCAGCTTCAGATGATTTTAGATATTTAGCTTTAAAAAAGGCGGAAGCTGATGGTTCTACAACTTATGTGGCTGGTCTTTTTGCAAAGATTAGAGATGTGTGGGGATCTAAGTACGCTAAGCCTGGTGAAGTAATTTCAAGATTGGATGTTATAAAAACAAAAGCGCTCACCAAGAGACTTGTAGTTGTTAAGGCAGAAGAAATGCCTAATTTACTAGGTACTAGCGGGAAGGTAATCCTTTACGGAATACAATTTGATTTTAATAAGGCTGATATAAAAAGTGAGTCAGAGGAAACACTCGGAGAAGTCGCTAAGTTTTTAGAAACGAATAAAGATGCAAAGCTTGTAGTGACTGGACATACTGATAACGTCGGTAACTTTGAATTTAATCGGGATCTATCTCAAAAGAGATCCGAGTCAGTAGTAAATTATCTAATTTCTAAACACAAAGTTGATAAGGTAAGACTAATACCATTCGGAGCTTCATTTAGCTCTCCAGTTGCTAGTAATGATAGCGAGGACGGGAAGGCTAAGAATAGAAGAGTGGAGTTGGTTAGGTTTTAAAAAAACACAAGTGACGCAAGTAGGGCGAACCTTCCTTCCGTCAAGAGTGTGTTTTTAGGGAGGTGTTAACTTGGGTTCAGTACCTCCCTGTAGGTCTCGAGCATTGCTTCTTCGTCGGCAGGGTTCACCCAGACAAGGCTGCCGCTTGCTTCGAAAGGAATTCTCCCTTCTTTTGCGAGCAGTACCGCGTCAGCGGAGATTTCATGTTTAGCATGGAAATAAACCCGAGGACCATCGCTGTGTTTAAGATCCTCCCTGATGATGAGAGGTGGCCTATTTTTCAACACAGATAGCCTCTGATAGGCCGTAAAGTAGCCGGAAATAATTCGCCAGACTCCGCCATCGAGATCCTTAGCCGCGTCACAAGCACTAGTGATAGATTGATGGCGTTCATCAGATTCTCGGAGCCAACCTTTGATGCGGTCGTCCGTATTGGTCCACCGCGAGAAGTTTTGCATGAGGTGAAGTGCTCTTGTGAAGTTAAAGAGCTGCTCACCATCATAAAGTGCACGATTAATCATAGACTGGATGTCATCGTCAGTAAGGAGCTTCGTACTGAGCTGATCCCAACCCTCAAAGCTGTCAAAGAAGTGCCTGCAGAGGGTAGTTTCCTGGTACTCGTCTTCTGACAGAATAGGAGTATCGAACAGGAGCCTTACACGAGCTCCCGAAAAAGACCCTGCTTGGCGGAGTTTTTCGGCCCACAGTCGCCCATGCAAGAGTTCAAAGACTCCCACAATGGTAGCGCCATTCTCCATTACCTGAAGTAAAATTGTGAGAATTTCAGACTGATCTTGAATATTGAAGAAGTTCAGAATGAGGACATTATCCTCATCTGTGAGCTCTTCCTTGACTCGTTTGTCGAATCTCTCCTCAGAGTGGAACAAGACCTTGAGGCTCTGATTCATTCTCCGGAGCACTGCGAGGATCGCTACAGATTCCTCATCGAGTACTCCAACGATGACGGCGGTGACTTTCTGAAGTTCAGAACAATTTGGCTTTGTCATGACATTCTCCAACAAATCAAGCACTACCACTTTAAATAAATGGCAAGGCTTAATCACCCACTCTTTTTCATCGAGATGGGATTTTCTCTTGACGCAAGGTTTTGAAAACAAATCAAAACCATTAAAAATTGCGTCACTGTGTTTCCATTCGAGGTAAAATAAAATGCGCAATTAGTGCATCTCAATCTCCCCCAGCGGAAACACAGTTTAATTCATCTTCCCAGATTAAGTTGTAAAAGAGCGGTGTTAATGGTGTCTTAGGGTTATGAAGGGCTGGTTATGGAAGTTGTTAAATAATGAGGTGGTAGTGGGGTGCGGGTGGGCTAAGGTATTAGAAATATGTGATATATTACTTAATCTCTAAATAAAAGCTCCTTCCTTTGAATTTAACCTTTAAAGGGCAGAGCTTGTCGTTTCAAACAGATCCGATGTAGTCAAAAAGCTCGTAGGTAGCGTTATGATTTTTATCTTCATCTGTATTTTTGCGAGTGAAAACTCTATCGATAGAGCTATCTGGTTGTATTCGACATGTTTTCTTGCTCACAACTGCGAATTTTACGTCTGGATGAGAAGCGCGAACTTCTCTAAATACAGTTTCGTAATATCTTAAATCTTTATCTCCAATCGAGATCAGTATAAGTGAAGGCTTTTTCTTCCCTATATTCGCAATCGCTCTTTCAAGATCCTGGAATGAAACAAGTTCGATCGATGATAACAGATTCTGAGGTAAGGAATTTTTGAGTAGATCAAAATTAAAATGAAGAATAAAGACCACTTTCCTTGGCGGTAAAAAACCCGCTGGTAAGGCAATTCTATTTACATTACAGTAGCGCACAAAAGAATCAATCGTAACTCTTCTGTGGCCTCTTTCGTTAAACTTTATTCCGGTAAGGGTCCCATTATCAAGTAGTTTGGTAACGAAGCCTGAACTTTTTCCGATATGCGCCGCTACTGACGCTATCGTCATTGAACCCTGATCCTGGATTGACTCAGCTTTGGTGTCTGCCATTTTGATCTCCTTATGAAAAACCTAAAGGGAAACAAAAAAATTCAAAGGAAGAAGTACTTTATCAGGACTCTAATAAATACAGACCCAATAAAGCACCTAATGTTAATCTTCTACCCAGATTTAAACTAATATGGTTACAAGCGAATGTAAAGTAAAAGTATCAAATCTCTATCCAATACCTTCTTTTTAAACTTGGAGGTTCTCCGAAAAGGAATTTTTCTGCTAGTTTGCCTTGATTGGCTTCAATGGTCTTGATCGAACCTAGGTTATCATCATCACAGGTTAGCATTACCTTTTCTATCTTAAGACTTTTGCAGAAATCTAATGATTGCTTTAGAATTTCCTTGGCATAACCTTGTTTTCTGCATTTTGGTCTGACGCCGTAACCGATGTGACCGTTTATGGTTCTTAAAAAATCATTTAGAGTGTGTCTTATGCTGACTCTTCCTACAATCTGCTCATCAACTACTGCTAGCAAAAAAGACTCGGGCACTAAGCCTTCTTTCAGACCAATACCTTTAGATCTGTTGTTCGTCATTTTAACGTAGTCCTTAAATGAGATGTCTGGACTATAAAAATATTCGAATAAAAAGTTAGGATCACTTAAGTTAAATTCATTGATAATGTCTATGAAATCTGATTCATCTGACTCTTTTAATTGGCGTAAAGTAAGCATTGGCTAATTGTTACAAAACGAATATTCAATAGTAATAAATTGCATACTAGTATGTAAAATCATTATAAAAGGCATTCTTAGTAAGTAAATAGTTTATGTAAACTTGATTAACTAATACTTAACTGTTAACTTAAAGATGAGTAATTTGATCTTTAAAATTATTTCAAATTTGAGATACTTAGCGCTGAACTTTGAAATACCGTTATGGGTATATGGGAGAATATAGGTTCTTCTTGGGGTTTTATTGCGTATCTGCAACTTATCCTTTCATTCATTTCCAACTTTGATTCGCGGATCCTGTTTACTTAAGAAATCATAGCCGTGATTCGGACAGATTTTTTAAGAAACAGGATCGCTGTGATTCTGAACAGTCTTTTATGGAGATGGTGACATGGAAATGGAAAATGTTATTGAAATCAATGGGCTTGATTATACAATTTCAAAAAAAGAAGGTGTTCCGGGAGCCTTTAAAAATCTTTGTATCAAATGGCGAGCGAATAGACGTGCTGGTTCAGCAGCGCCCAAATTCAGTGCGTCAGGCATTGAACACGTATTTAACAATGCAAGTCTGACAATCTCACGCCCTGGCATCTATGGTTTTAAAGGTCCCAATGGATCAGGTAAGTCAACTCTCTTGCAATTACTGTTTGGTGCCGTAGAGCCTGACTCTGGAAGTATCAAAATTAACGGCGATACCGTTGCACAGTCTAAGGGAAGAGTAATTCTTTGTCACCCAAGTGTTAAGCCCTTTGGTGAATTTTCC
>JBILFC010000134.1:0-8047 GCA_044351785.1 Bdellovibrionota bacterium | reverse complement strand
AAGTGCATTTATTGGTTTGAAATCAGGATGATCGAGTCCTAATTCATCAGCAATACTATGATTTACGCTGAAAAGTATGCTTAATAATCCTAATGCTTTAATTTTATTCATTTTTACTGATATTTTTAGTTCGTTAATTATTAACCTTTTAGACGAAATGCTTCAAATGAATTTGAACAAAATTGTGCATAGATTGTGCGAAAAAGAGCATCTTAACAAAAGATAACGTTAAACACATATACAAGGTAGACAATGGCGAGCTCTGATAGGCCAAATATATTATTGGTAGACGACGATCCAGCACTTAGAGACTCTCTTAGTCTAGTATTAAAACAGGAATTTGCTGTTAGCACTTTAGCTTCAGGGGAAGAGGCCTTGGAGCTACTTAGAGGCAGTGCAGGTAGGTCAGATTGTGACGTTCTGTTACTAGATGTCATGATGCCCGGTCTAGATGGAATTGAACTTTTAAAGCAAGTTAAAAGTCTGCACCCTGAGTTGCCAGTCGTAATGGTTTCAGCCTCCAATACAATTAAGACCGCTACAGATGCGATGAAGTTGGGTGCGATAGATTTTTTACAAAAACCCTTTCAGATAGATGAATTAATTAACACTGTTCAATTGGCTTATCGGGAAGGTGTTAAGGATAGTGCGATTGCTGTACAGACTCTTGCTAATACGTTGCCCACTTATGAAGGGGATTATGGTGAGCTTGTTGGTAAGCATCCATTGATGGAAGAAATTTATACTAAAGTCGATCAAGTTGCTCCTAGAAATACTACTGTTCTAATTACTGGAGAATCAGGAACTGGAAAGGAGTTAATCGCTAGAGAACTGCATAGAAGAAGTGATAGAAAAAATGGTCCTTTTATAGCAATTAACTGTGCTGCTATACCTGAATCACTTGTTGAATCTGAGTTCTTTGGTCACGAAAAAGGAGCATTTACTCATGCGGTAGACAGAAGAATAGGGCATTTTGAGCTTGCTGAAGGGGGAACAATATTTTTAGATGAGGTAGGAGAGCTAAGTCCTGCAATCCAAGTAAAGTTATTGAGAGTTCTTCAAGAACGAGAATTTTATAGAGTTGGAAGATCGAAATCTATTAAAGTAGATATTAGAATTATCTCTGCAACTAATAGAAGTTTAGAAACAGCGGTTGGGGAAGGTACATTCAGACAGGATCTATTTTATAGACTAAATGTGGTGAATTTAGATTTACCGCCACTTAGGAAACGTAGTGAGGATCTTGAGTTATTAGTCAAAGCTTTTATAAAAAAGTTATCAGCTCAGTATGGAAAGACTAATCCAGAATATTCAGAGAAATTTATTTCTGTGCTGAAAGAATATGCATGGCCTGGCAATGTGCGCGAGTTAGAGAATGTCATTGAAAGTATTCTAGCCTTGAGCAATAATACTTTTTTAACGGAATTGGATATCCCAAATAGAATTAGGCCGAAGGATTTAGGACCGGTAACTTTAGAGGATAAGGTTCTAGGTGGGATAATGCCATTTGACGAGGCAGAAAGATTATTTGAGACAGAAATAATTACAAAGGCCCTAGAAAGAACACAGTATATACAGACAAAAGCCGCGGAGCTTCTTGGAATTAGCAGAAGAATACTCAAGTATAAGATGGATAAATTGGGAATCTTAGTTCCTGAGGGAATGAGTCAAGATGGACTAGGTGGGGAGGAATAATTTCATACTTTAAGATCCTAAAGTGCTCTGGCATTAACACATGAATTGATGTAGGATAGCGCTTCTATAATTGTTTTCTATAAGTGCTTATAAGTTATGAAGAAAATCTCTCAGACCTCTGCTATCAAGGAAATTGAAACGAAATTAAAAGAAATTTCAAAGAAATTACTTGAGAATGGCATTATGGTTAGAAGGGAAAATCTAACTAGAGGCCCTAGTTTTAGGGTGAGAAGTGGCCGTTGCGTACTAGCCAATAAAGAGCATGAAAATAGAAAGGATTGTTTGTTTATTGATAAAAGATTGTCTGTTCAGCAACAGCTAGAACTGGTCGAGGAAAGGCTTAAGAATATAAGTTAATTTTCCTTTTTTTTACTTTAATTTTTTCTCTCCCGCCTCTCGATTTATTTTCCTTACTAGTGTATTCCCAAGCACGTCATTAGGCCTAATAGGCTAAATTTTATGTTCAAAGTATTTGGAGTTTCCTCATGTTTAATGCCTTATTCGGTGCATTCTCAAGTGATCTAGCAATTGATCTTGGTACAGCGAACACTTTGATCTACGTGAAAGGTAGAGGCATCGTAGCAAATGAGCCATCTGTGGTTGCTGTTCAGACAGGAAGAAATTTTAATCGGAAAGTTGTAGCTGTTGGGCAAGAGGCTAAGAACATGTTCGGGCGAACTCCAGAAGGCATCACAGCTGTGAGACCAATGAAGGATGGAGTGATAGCAGACTTCGAAGTTACCGAAGAAATGTTAAGATTTTTCATAAGACAAGTTCATAATAGAAAAGCTTTAATAAGACCAAGAGTCATAGTTTGTGTTCCTTATGGAATTACAGAAGTAGAAAAAAGAGCTGTAAGAGAATCCGCTGAATCAGCGGGTGCTAGAGAAGTGCATCTTGTAGTTGAACCAATGGCTGCTGCAATTGGAGCAGGGCTTCCTGTTACTGAAGCTTGTGGATCGATGATTGTTGATATTGGTGGTGGAACTACAGAGGTTGCAGTAATTTCTCTAAGAGGGATTGTTTATTCTCAATCAATTAGAGTTGGTGGGGATAAGATGGATGAAGCCATAATAAATTATATTAAAAGAAACTTTAATTTATTAATCGGCGATAGAACAGCAGAACAGCTAAAACTTTCTTTAGGCTCAGCTATGAGTACTGGTGAGAATCGTGCGATGGAAGTTACGGGAAGAGATTTGGTAGAAGGACTTCCTAAAACTATTACAGTAACTGAGGAAGATATTAGAGAGGCCTTGATCGAGCCGATAAAACAGATAGTGGAAGTAATAAGGCAGGTTCTAGAGCGTACACCAGCGGAACTTGCTTCTGATATCGTGGAGAGAGGGGTCACCTTGGCCGGAGGTGGAGCACTTTTAAGAAACTTAGATAGACTTTTATCTGAGATCACAGGTCTCTCAGTCGTTTTAGCGGATGATCCTTTGACTGCGGTAGTAATGGGGTCAGGAAAGATTTTAGATAATCCAGTGTTACTTAAGGAAGTAACAATGCAGTAGATGATTACCTATTTTAAGTCTAAAACCGTTCATGTAGTATTTATTGGCCTTCTAGTAGCTTCAGTTCAGCTAATGAGCCTGAGTCTTCGTTTCCCTGCTTTTCCTCGTTTTGGTTGGAGAGCAACTGACTTAGTCCTTTCACCTTTTCAAAAGTTATTTAATGAAGTTTTTCAAACTTCAGATTTTGTTTTTAGACGGTATGTTTGGTTACAGGATACGAGTTTGGAGCGGGAAATGCTCGCAATGCAGATTAGGGAGTTAGAATCTAAGAATGCTAATTTAGAAGAAGTTAAGAATGAGAATGCACAACTTAGAAATATTCTTTCCTTTAAAAAGGCTGTAAATCAAGAAGGTTTAGTTGCTAATGTTATCGGTCGTGATCCATCTGCTTGGTTAATGAGTATTACCTTAGATATTGGTTCTAATGATGGGGTGATGATTGGAATGCCTGTTACTAATGGAGTCGGAGTAGTAGGTAGAATAGTAGCGGTATCAACATCGACGAGTTCTGTTCTTTTAATTAATGATCCAACTAGCTCCATTGGAGCGATGCTTCAAACATCCCGCGCAACTGGCTTGTTAGAGGGTTGGTTAAAGAATGATAATTTAAAATTGAATTATGTAGAAAGTCTTAAAGAAGATAGTATTACTAAAGGCGAGAGAGTTATAACTTCGGGGATGGATGGGGTATTTCCTAAGGGACTGTTCTTAGGAGAGGTGAGTGAGGTGAGGGAGATTTCTGGTGAATTATTTAAGGAAGTTTTAGTAAGGCCAGCAGTTGATCTAACTGTACTTGAGACTGTATTAGTTCTTCCAAAGGTTCCGCCGAGTCCTACTGTAGAGGGTAATGAAGGAGAGTCTAAGAAGTAGATGAAATTATCTATTCTAAAGTTAGTATTGGTTATAGGGTTAAGCTTGGTGATACAAAGCTCAGTTGTGACGAATTTTATGCCCGCTGGAGTAACACCAGATTTACTTTTAGTGGTTGTATTATTGGCAAGTTTAAGAATGGATGAAATACCAAGTTTAATCTTAGCATTTATTTCCGGAATGTTGCAGGATTTTATGAGCGGTAAATATGTAGGTCCTCATATCGCTGGAAGTTTAGTCGCTGTCTACTTTTTAATTGTAATTTCAAAACATGTTTTTGCAGATAGGGCGTTGTCTTTAGCATTTGTTTGTTTTTTGAGTGTAGTTCTTAAACAAGCTATTTCTTCTTTAATGGTTTTGTCTTTTATCGGATTAAAGGGAATGACAGGCTTGGGTCTTTTCCCACAGATATTATCCATCGCATTGTTGTCTGCAATAATTGCGCCTCTTATCAGCATATTGTTATTCAGAGCTAAAATTAAGCGCTAATGAGTTTCAATAAGAGAACAGTATCTCCAATTACGAGAGTGCACTTTGCAAGAGTTCTAGTGACTCTTTTATCGGGCATTTTGTTGGTAAGGCTCTGGTATTTGCAGTGCCTTTACGGGGATTATTATAGGGATAAATCAGAGAATAATAGAATTCGAACCATTAGGACATTAGCGCCTAGGGGTAGTATTTACGATAGAGATGGTCGAGTATTAGTGAGAAATCGTCCTTCATACGCCGTCTCACTATTAAGGGAGGATGCAGGTAATCCTGAAGAAGTGGTAAGAGAAGTTGCTCGTGTAGTTGGCCGAGATCCTGAGAAAGTTCTAGAGGCATTCTTAGCGGATAAAACCTCAAGAAGATTTGAACCTAAGGTAATTCTCAGTGATGTTTCAATTGAAGATTTAGCGAAAATTAAAGCTCAGATATTTCGTTATCCGAGTGTATTGGTAGAATCTGTTCCGACAAGAGCTTATCCTTATGGTGAGTCAGCTTCTCACCTGTTTGGATATGTTCGGGAAATTAGTAAAGCTCAGTTGGAGCAATTGGCTGATGGTGGTTATCAGCTTGGAGATATGTTCGGTCAGACTGGATTAGAAAAAACATATGAAGATAAACTTAGAGGGATATCGGGTTATCAGCAAGTAGAGGTTGATGCAGGCGGTAGAAGAAGAAAAGTTCTTGGGAAGAAAGAGGATCTGCCAGGTAATGATGTTATATTAAGTATCGATGTTGATCTCCAGAAAATAGGTGAAAAGGCATTAGGAAATAAGAGAGGTGCAATTGTAGCCTTAGATCCCTCAAATGGTGATGTGTTAGCTTTAGTTTCTAAACCAACATTTGATGCAAATATTTTTTCAGGAGCCATGACTACAAAAGATTGGGAGAGTCTTACTAAGGATCCTTCAAAGCCCCTATTAAATAGAGCCATTGGTACGGCCTATCCTCCTGGATCTACTTCTAAATTGCTTTGGTCAGTTGCGGGGTTATCTGAAGGAAAGATTAGTCCTAATTCAATAATTAATTGTCCAGGTTATTTTTCCTTAGGAAAAAGGCGTTATCTTTGTCATAAGAAGACAGGCCATGGGGGTATGGATTTAAAGACTGCATTGACGGTTTCTTGTAACGCTTATTTTTATAACTTAGGCCAAGCACTGGGCATTACTAATATGACTCAGTATCTTGGTTGGTTTGGTTATGGTCAGTTAACAGGTCTTGATCTTATTGGTGAGGAAGCTGGTGTGCTAGCGGGTGAAGAATGGAAGCAAAAGCGGTTTGGAGAGAAATGGTATCCGGGGGATACTATACCAGTCTCCATCGGTCAGGGGTATTTTGTGGCCACTCCGATTCAGATGGCGGTATTGGCGATGTTGATTTCCAACAATGGGAAATATTATGCTCCAAGGTTGGTTTCATCTTGGAAAGATGCTCAAACTGGCAAGGTAACTGAAAGGGAGCCAGAGTTAAAATGGACTGTGCCAGTTAAAGAGTCCGTGTTTAGTACTGTTAGGGAGTTTAGTGCTGCTGTTGTGGAGAGTGAAAGAGGTACAGGTAAAAGGGCGGCTATAAAAGGAATTAGAATCGGTGGAAAGACCGGTACTGCGCAGGTGGGAAGACGAGGTACGGAGAGTTTAGGCGAGGCATTTAAGGATCATGCTTGGTTTGTGGCCTATGCTCCGATTGAAAAGCCACAAATCGCTATGGCTATAATTGTAGAAAATTCGGGTCACGGTGGAGAATTCTCGGCACCTATTGCAAGAGAGATTATGGCAGAATTTTTTAGGAAAAAGGGGATGTTATCTGAGGATGATATTAAGTTAGAAGAGAAATCAGCGAATATGAATTACGAAGAAGATTCAGAGTCGGTTGAATTTATTGAAGAGACGTTTGAAGTTTTCACAGGTACTCAGTAGTTCTAAAGAAATATTATGGCTAGAATAAAATTTTTAACAAATTTAGATTGGGGAATTATGATTCTCCCTTTGTTAATAGGTATATATGGATTGTTGGTTTTGAGTAGTGCTGGTTTTGATCCTGATACTGGTGTTAGCAGGTCGTTTCTATCTCAGTCAGTTTATATGTTGTTAGGATGGTTAATATTCTTGGTGTCAGCGCTTATATCACCTAGTATGTGGAAGAGACTATCAATTCCCGTTTATATCTTTGGCATAGCGCTTTTATTCTATATTGTACTTAAGGGTGGGATTGTTGCTGGTGGAGCTAGAAGGTGGATTGCCTTAGGGCCTGTACGTTTACAGCCATCAGAAGTCATGAAGATTGGTATTATTCTTATCTTAGCGCGGCTATTTGGTGGAAAGTCTGTCCCAGAAGGTGGTTATACTTTGAAATCTTTAGGTAAACCTTTTTTCTTGATGTTAATACCGGCTGTTATCATTATGAAGCAACCGGATCTGGGAACAGCGCTTTGTTTGTTGGCTATTGGTGGTAGTATGTTATTCATCGCTGGCCTTAGATTTAGAACCATATTTATTCTCCTTATACCTTTGGTGATACTTGCAGTTCCTTTGTGGCATTATGGGATGAAAGATTATCAGCGACAAAGAGTTTTAACATTTATTTCCCCTGAGAGAGATCCTATGGGCAGGGGTTATCATTCAATGCAGTCTAGAATTGCAGTTGGTTCTGGGGCTGTTTTTGGAAAAGGATATAAAAAGGGGACACAAACTCAGTTAAGATTTTTACCTGAGCAGACTACAGATTTTGTTTTTTCTGTTCTAGCTGAGGAATGGGGGTTTGTGGGTAGTGCAATTGCAATTTCTCTTTATCTATTTTTGGTGCATCATTTATTTTCTTTGGCTACAAGATTTGATGATATGTATTGTTTTTATGTTACAATAGGGACTGCTTCATTAATTTTTTGGCATATGTTTATTAATATAGGTATGGTTATAGGGGTGTTACCTGTAGTGGGTATTACGCTAGCTTTGTTTAGTTATGGTGGTTCTTCTCTAATTACTACTATGTGCTTACTGGGTATGGTCGCTGGCTTTAGTGCTAGAAGATATATGTTTTCTTAATTTATGAATTTGATTTTAGCCTCAGCATCGCCTAGACGTAGTGAGTTATTGTCTCATCTTGGGATCCCTTTTTCTGTTAGGGTATCTGACATTAACGAAGCAGTACAGAATGATGAAACTCCAGAGGACTATGTTAGGCGATTGAGTCTAGAAAAGGCTTTATTTAACATTAATCCAGGGGAGTATGTAATTGGGGCTGATACGGTGGTAGTCCACGATAATGTTATTCTTGGTAAGCCAAGTGATGTAAGTCACGCGAGATTTATGTTAGAGAAGTTGTCAGGATCTTGGCATGAAGTTCTAACGGGTGTTAGTGTTGTAAGTTTAGAGAGTAGAGAGACTTTTGTTGTGAAGACTAGGGTTTTATTTGATTCTTTAGATGTAAAAGATATAAATTCCTATATAGAATCTTTAGAGCCAATGGATAAGGCTGGGGCT
>JBILFC010000090.1:0-10043 GCA_044351785.1 Bdellovibrionota bacterium | reverse complement strand
TTTAGAATGTGTTCAGAGGCTTCATTTAGATTCATAAAGAATTTAAAACCTAAATTATTGGCATTTTCAATTTCGGTTATCGGAAGGGTGTTTTTAATGCCGTTTGGTTCAAGTAGTATGCAGTTTGTTGGTTTTAGTCCTGCATTATAGCCAGCCATCGGATCAGACATTCTGTCTCCTATCATCCAACATCCTAGTGGATCTAGATTATATGTTTTTATCGCATCTAAGATCATATCTGGCTTAGGTTTACGAGTATTGTTAGGTATCTCAGGTAACTCTGGTGCAAAGTAGGCTTTTTCAATTAGCGCATTCCTATCTTCTTCTTTAAGAAGCTCAGAAACTCGTTCCATGCATGCAATGACCTGATCTTCAGTAGCATATCCTCTCCCAATACAAGACTGATTGCTGATAATGATAATTAAATACCCAGCACGTTTTAGGTCACCTATGGCTTTTGAAACTCCCGTAAGAAGTTGAATTCTTTCTACTTGAAATACGTGATCAAAGTCATAGTTGATTGTCCCATCCCTATCTAAAAAAATCGCTTTATCCATTTTTCTCCGTATTGAAAATTGTATTACTATTTAGCCAATTGGCATACTTGGGGGTAATATCTGCTATGGAAATAGAGATGATCTCTGGAACAGAGTAGGGATGATTAGTTAGGATAAACTCTTCTATACTTTTAAAATTACTCTCAGTTGTTTTTAAGAGCATTAAGATTTCCGACTCTTCGTGATATTTTTGTTCCCAGGTATAAATCGAGGTAATTCCTGGTAAAATTTGGCCACAAGCAACAAAGCTACTCTCAACGAGCTTTTTACACAGACTTTTAGCTACTTCTAATGATGGAGCAGTACAAAGTATTATTATAGGTTTCATAGTGCTAAATAGTTTTTAATGATTTATAAGTAAGTAATGTATAGATCAAGCATTAAATTATATTCTATTCTATTTTTAGTCATAACTACGATTGTTTGGGGGTCGGTATCAGCTCAAACAAATTCTCCAGAATTAAGGAGGCAACTTTCTGATCTTCATAATAAACTTCAAACTGAGCTAGCTGAGAAGGGTCGTATCCGTCTTATTGTTAGATCCTTACCCACGGGAGGTGACGTCTTTGAATCAGGTTCCTTGGAGCTATTACCTATAGCTTCTTTGCAGAAATTATTTTTAACATATGCAGCACTCAATATCCTAGGTGCTGAATATAAGTTTCCAACGGAGTTTTTTACTGATTATTTATTGGAAGATCTCGGAGAGAAATTTGATCCGACTGGTGGAGTGCTGAAGAAAAAGTCTAAAGAGGTAATTAGCTCCCTAGGTAATTTGTATATTAGAGGTTATGGGAACCCCGGATTTTTACATGAAAATATTATGCAAATTGCTAGAGAGTTGAAAGCTAGAGGACTTGATAGTATTCAAGATATAGTGGTCGATGATACCTTGTTTATAGAGCCAACATTTCCTGAGACTGATTCACCTTATAAAGCCGGAGCATCGGCTACGGCAGTAGAATTTAATACATACCGAGTTGACGTAAAAGGCGGTGTATTAGGTGAGAAGCCAATTGTTACTCTTAGTTCTGGTGTCAGTGCTAAAATAGAAAATAGGGCTAAAACATTCTCTAAACCTGGTGTTTCTTTAGAGATTATTCAGAATCCTGATAATACTTCATTCTTGGGGAAGTCTTTGGGTAAATCAGCTTTAAGTTTAGAATTTTTTAAGATTGCTATCGAGGGGAGAATTGGTATTACAGATTTATTGAGTGAAAAGTACTTAGCGCATCCTTTTCCATCAGCATATTTCGCTGCAAGTTTTAAGCAAATATTATCGCAAATGGGAATCTCGATAAAGGGCGATATCAGATTAGATGAAGTACCTGAAGGTGCTAAAATGATTTATACTCATGAATCTAAGCCCATGCATGAAATCTTGGCGGATTTAAATCATTATAGTAGTAACTTTATTGCTGGCCAATTGCTCTATGCGATAGGTCAGGATACAAGTGGAAGATTTAGTAGGGATCAAGGACTTAAAAATTTAGAAAGTGAATTGGTTAAAATTAAAAACTTCCCTGAGGGTGCGAAGTTTTTAGATGGATCTGGGCTAAATAAAGATAATAGAGCAACTTTAAATCAGATTGTTACCCTTATTCAGAAAGTTTATTCAGATCCTTTACTGGCCCCCCCATTTCTATCAAGCCTTAGTCGGTATGGTGTGAGTGGTACATTAAAGAATAGAAATTTGATGAAGGATGTAGCAGCTGTATGGACTAGTGCATATGAATTCGATAAGAAACGTTCAGAGAGTATCTGGGCTAAAACAGGAACTATCGATGGTGTTAGTGGTGTAGCTGGAATTGCTCCGGGACTAAGTGATATGATTTACGTATTCGCCATAGTTGTGGAGGGGAATATCCCTAAAGAAGAGGCTATAAAGATAGAGGATTCATTGGTTGGATTAATTGCAGGAGTAGGTAAGTGATGTTTAGTAGCGTATTTTTTAGAGGAATTACTTTTTTATCTATTTTTCTTTTATGCTTTTCTAGTAGCTTTTTAGAGGCGGAGGTTAGAAAAGTTAATAAGAAATCCGGGATAAATTTAAGTTCTAATGCGATAAAAATTCCAGCAGGACTCGAAGGTCGGGTTGAATTTTGGATTTTGGTGTTTACAACTTATAGTAAAGATCATCGAGTATTTCATAATCGCTTGCATCCTGAAATTATCTATTCTTCATTGGATTTTTCTGAGTATGAAAAAACTCTTAGTGGGTCTACTCTTAAGAATGCAAAATTAGCAGAGGCGGAAGCGGAGACAGAGAAAATAAGAAGAACTCTTGTCCATTTAGGTGGTGGAAATAGACCTAGGAATGACTTTGAAAGAAGAGTTGAAAAAGCATATAAATCTGTTCCAGGTCATTCTTTGGCTCGCTATAGAGAGGGTGCAGAAGAAGATGTTATAAGATATCAGACAGGGATAAGAGAGAGGTTTAGAGATGGACTTGTTAGGTCTGGAAGATACTTAGAGGCGATAGAGCATATTTTTGAAGAGCAAGGCCTCCCCCGAGAGTTAGGAAGAGTGCCTTTAGTAGAGTCTTCTTTTGACTATACTGCATATAGCTCAGTTGGTGCTGCAGGCATATGGCAATTTATGCCGGCTACTGGTCGTAGATATATGACAGTCAATTCCAATATTGATGAAAGAAGGGATCCTATTATCGCAACTAGAGCCGCAGCCCAGTACCTTAAAAATGCTTATGAGGATACTGGCGTTTGGTCCCTAGCTGTGACTTCTTATAATCATGGCTTGAGTGGAATTATAAAGGCTATGCGAACTGTAGGCTCAACCGATATTGTAAAGATCATTAATAATTATGAGGCAAAATCATTTGGATTCGCTTCGAGTAACTTTTATGCGGAATTTCTAGCAGCACTTATTGTTGAACAGAATGCTGAAAAGTATTTCCCTGGCATTGTTAGAGAATCGCCAATTGAGTTTGATGAAATTAGGGTACCTAAAAGCCTTTCCTTCAGAAATTTAATTTCGTTATCTGGAGTAGGAAGAGAAGAACTGCAGGATCTTAATCTAAGCTTTAGTAAAACTATCACAGATGGAAGAGTGAATATCCCTGCAGGAACTTTGATAAAGGTTCCTCACAGAGTTGGTAGGAGTATCGTAGCGAAATTACCTGGGGCTAGAGTAATTGCTTCAAGTGCTGACTTTAGTAAGAGGAGAAATATCACTGCTCATAAAGAACAAACGACCGAAGTTCCAGAACCTGTCGAATTAGTGAGCTTGTATGATGGTAAGAGTCAAAAAGAATTAGAGCTGGGTGAAGAAATATCAGTGCATTCTAAGATTAATTCTGAAGTTGTGCAAAATAAGCCTAGTAGAGAAAAGAAAATCGTCGAAAAGAAGAAGATAGCTCCTACTAAGGTAGTATCATATACTATTAAAAAGGGAGACACTCTCGGAGTGCTTTCTAGGAAATTTAAGTTGGGGGAAAAAGAGCTCATGAAGAGACTAAAAATTACTTCTCCTAAAAAGTTAAAACCAGGTATGTCCTTAAAATTCTAAAAATGGGATACTTAGTTCACTTCCTTTCTTATCTTACATTGTTCAGTTATTTGGTTAATTTTATTGGATTTTATATTCAGGGGAATAGTCTTGTTCGGGATAAGGTATTTCATCTATTTCTAACTTTGGGATTAATTTCTCAGCTTTTAATACTGTTATTGCTTTTAAAATCAGGAATCGTTTTGGAAGCAAATCGAATATCTTTTTCTTTGAATCCATTTTGGATTCTTATGTTCTGCTCTCTGTTAATTATGTTTGCTTTTATGCTATCTGAGGAGGGTTCTCCTTACCATACAAAGATTTTTTATTCAGTTTCCTTCTTTCTTTTAATTGTTTCTATGCTGGGATTTCATTTTTCAGAAGCTGGCGGTACTTATTTGTTAAGGCCTCTATTAACTTTTCATATTTTAGTTAGCATCCTAGCACAGGTAGGAGTGTATCTAGTCTTTTGTTTTACCCTCCTATTAATTCTTTTAAATAAATTATTGAGGAATAAAAGTCGTGCTTTGGGTAAATTGCCATCTTTAGTACCTACCTTAAAAGTGCTTCATTCAGCCGAATACATATCTATATGTTTCCTGACCCTCTCTATAATAAGTGGCTTGTTTATAACTGACCAGATTTTTACGGAATTCAATTATAAGTTTCTATTTTCATTTTTGTTTTTCTTTGCACTTTTGATGAGCCTTATACTTAGGAAAATTTTAAAAATGAATTCTATAAAAGTTTGTAATTACAGTGCTTTTATCTGGACTATTCTATTATTGATGCAAATTGCGTATAAACTTAAGATACATTTATAACTTTATAATAATGAATCTTCAGATTAAAACTATTGGCATATCTCATAAGACTGCTTCGATGAGCAGGAGGGAAGAGTTTGAGTCAGAGTTAAAGAATTTTGTCAGTTCAATAGAAAATAAACTATCTTTTGAGAATCTAGAGTTTATTAAGATTTCTACCTGTAATCGTTCTGAGTTAGTACTCGCGAGCATTGATTCAAGTAATGATATCGGAGATTTTATCCCCGAGTACTTTTTTAAGGAAGGCTCATACTATCTCCAGCAAGAGGACGCTATAAAACATTTATTTCGTGTTTGCGCTGGACTTGATTCCTTAGTTTTAGGGGAGAGTCAGATTTTTGGACAGTTAAAGGAATCTTATAGTAAGGCTACCAATGATAAAACATTAGGTCCTGTCCTTAATAAATTATTTCAAGAGTCATTTAGAGTCGCAAAAAAATTGCGAACCCATACTAACATTGGTCGGGGTAGTTTATCCGTAGCGAGTGTTGCAGTAATGCAGGCAGAACGAATTTATGGTGATTTAAATAACATACGAGCGCTAGTTATCGGAGCAGGAGAAACAGGGACTTTGGTTTCTAAGGTGTTAAAGCAACACGATATAAGTCAGTTGTTTGTATGTAATAGAACATTTGAAAGAGCTGAAAGGTTGAGTATGGAAATTGGTGCCATCCCCGTACCTTTTACAAACTATGTATCTATCATCCCTTTAGTCGATATCGTTGTTTTAGCAGTGAATACTGACTCCCCGGTTCCACTTATTGATAAAGCTATGCTTGATAAACTTGGGGATAGGTCTGAGTATTCTCCATTTTGTATACTTGATTTGAGCATGCCAAGACTTACTAGTGAGGATGTCGATGACTTAGATGAGGTATTTAGATATTCTATCGATGATCTCAAACCAATAGTCGAGGATAATTTAAATCTACGACTTGATGAAGCTGTGAAGGCAGAGTCACTTATAGATGTAGAAGTCGAAAATTTTCTAAGTTGGTTTATTAATAGACCAATCGCTAGCATGATTTCTGATATCGGTAAGCGAATACTCGAGGAAGAAGAGAATTACAATTTTAGTAACATGCCATTTATTGAGTATCGAAATAAAGTTAATAAATGTCTCAATCATTTTTTCGTGAAGTTTCGGTCTACCAATCATTCACTTAAACTAAATTCAGTTCTTATTAGAAGGCAGATCTTAGATTATTTAGGCTTCAACATTTAAGCTATCATTTTGTTCATTTGGAATTAGTTCTGAGGTCTGGCTTTCATAGGTGTGAAGGTTTGTTAATGAAGTGCTGATAATCTCGCTTTCTTCTTCATTAGAATCTGAATTCTCATTTTCATCTGAATCAGTTATTAAATTTAGGATGGAATCTGCGGATGTAGTTGTTGCAGTTGTAAAATTAAGAATTGACTGACTTACGCTATTGTTTAGATCTTTTAATGTTTGTTCTTTATCTGTACTTTCAAGTTCTTTAGCTTCTAGATTAAATTGCGCTACTTCTGTTTCTACCTTTGATGTTACTGAAGTTGTAGAATTACTGTATGAGCTTAATTTTTGAGCTAAAGATAGGCTTGCAGAATTTAGAGCTGATTCTGTAGTTTCATTGTCAGTAAAATCTAATGCTGAAATTCCCAAGTCACTTAAACTACTAATCCCTTGAATGCTAACGGAAGTAATTGAGCCAGAAGTTGATAGGTCGCTATCCGTTGGACTTATGGAGCTTACCACAACGTTTGAAGATAGATTTGAATCATTGGTAATTTCTGAGGTTAAGTAGCTATTCAAATCAGAAAGTATGGTTTCTGCTTCAGATATTAAACTAGCTTTTCTGGTAGGATCTACTTCGTTAGAGATTTCATCGTTTAGGCTCGTTAATTTACTAACTGCACTTAAAGTACTGTTTGTTATAGATTCTCTTTTACTAATGGCAATAGACGATGTTAATAAAGAATTACTAGTGCGATTTTCTATTTCTTCTCGCTTTGCATTGATTGTAGATGAAGTTTCTGAGGTCGACGATGAAGTAGAGTTGCTCTGATTTAAGTTTAAGCTATTTTTGCTAATGTTGGAGAAGTTAGTAAAACCGCTACTAACTTTGCCAAATACAGCATTCTGATTTTGTAAAATACCACTTACCGAAAACGACATTTTCTTGTCAGTGTGATTTAAACTTAAATAAGTATTCTACTCCTAGTACCTATAAAGTTCTATTCTTTTTGCTAAGCAAGGTCCTCTTGCTGGCTAGGCTATATAAACCGCCTACTATAACGTTGAACGGTTTATTGGACCAATTTCTTAATAAACTGAGGCTGTTTGCCTTTTTTTCAATATTAACAGTAGGTTAGCAATATGTTCGGATCCTAGTTTCGTGATCGGAAATTCATAAAACCTATTGTAAATATTAGGGAAATTCTTATATAAGGTGACTTATTATTAGTTATATAATTTATGTCCGAGAAATAAAAAATGTTAAAAGTTATTCTAGATTTTAAGGGGCTTACCGTTATTTCCAGTTTAGTACTTTCTGTCGCTCTTTGTGCTTGTGAAAGAGAGAGTAGGCCATTAGGAGCGAAGAATCCTGAGCAGGCAGCTGTAATAGGCTATAACGAACTCGCATCTGTTTCTAAAGTACCTGCTAAGTCAGCCGGAGTAAGTGATGTATTACCAGGTGGAGCTGGTGGTGGCGCTGTAGATGGTAAAAGTTTATTTATGGCAAATTGCGCTGCTTGCCATCAAGCCACTGGACTTGGTTTGCCAGGTGTATTTCCTCCTTTAGCGAAAAGTCCTTATGTCGAATCTTCTAATAAGGAGCGGATGGCTGCAATTATGATTTATGGTTTAATGGGTCCAATTTCTGTATTAGGTACAACTTATAATAGTATGATGGCTCCTCTTGGAACTCTTTCTAATGAAGAATTAGCTGCGATTGCTACTTACGTGAGATCTTCGTTTGGTAATTCCGCGGATGCAATTGATGCTGGATTATTTAAAGCTACAAGAGATAAATTCGGGTCGCGAGGACCTTTTAATATTAATGAATTAGGCGCTGAGCAGTAGGAGTTTAAGTGGTAAGAGTTAGGTTTGCACCTAGTCCAACGGGGCTGTTACATGTTGGTGGAGCAAGAACTGCTCTGTTTAACTATCTATTTGCGAAAAAGCATAATGGTAAATTCATTCTTAGAATTGAAGATACTGATAAGGAGCGCTCTACAAAAGAGAACGAGGATGAAATTCTTTATTCTCTTAATTGGTTAGGACTGACATGGGATGAAGGGGTTGGTTCTAAAGATGAAACTTCCTATGGTCCATATCGGCAAAGTGAACGCCTTGATAGGCATTTAGCACTAGCTGAAAAATTAAAGCAGTCTAGCTCGGCATATACGGATGATGAAGGTTGTGTACGTTTAAGATATCCTAAAGAAGATATTGTGGTACCCGATATAATTTGCGGTGATTGTAGATTTGCTACTGATTCGTTAGGTCCAGATCCAGTAATATTACGTTCTGACGGAACTCCTACATTCCATCTAGCGAATGTGTCAGACGATATTGATATGAAGATTACGCATATCATTAGAGGTCAAGATCATTTAACAAATACAGCAAAACATATTGTTCTGTTTAAGGCTGCTGGGGCGGATGTCCCACAATTTGCACATCTTCCTTTGTTATTAGGTGAAGATGGGTCCAAGCTATCTAAGAGAAATCTAACAGGTTTTACTACAGTTCAGGACTTTAGAGAGAAGGGCTTTTTACCAAAAGCATTAATTAATTTTATAAATCTTCTTGGTTGGTCTCATCCCGAGTCTAAGGACATATTTGATTTAGAAGAAGCGACCAGTTTGTTCACTCTTGAAAGGGTTAATACCACAGGTGCTAAGTTTGAACTGTCTAAGTTAGATTGGTTTAATGGTCAATATATAAGAGCCTTGAACTCAAGGGAGTTAGCTGATTCAACTTTACCATGGCTTGGTGAGTGGAAGACTCAAGTAGAGAGTAGAGGCGCTGCCTTTTGGGAACATGCAATCTCAGCCTTAAAAACTGATCTATTGCGTTTGACTGATGTGGAGAGACTCGGTGAGCTTTTATGTTCTGAATATTTGGAACCTAATGATGAAGCTAAGGATTTTATTAATGCTGATGATAGTGCAGTGGTCTTTAAGGCTGTTAAAGAAGGCTTAAAGCAAATTTTATCTGAATTGCTTCCAGCAGAAGGCGCGGATTGTTATTCTCAGGATGAGGTAAAGCATATTTTAAAAGTACTTAGAAAGAATGTAGATGCGCCACCTAAATTAGTATTTCAGAGTTCTCGTATAATATTTACGGGGGAGCTTAGAGGTGCTGAGCTTGATGTGTTGTTGCCACATGTAACAAGGCAAACTTTAATCTCTAGATTAGGTTAACAGAATTTCTAAAGCCAGATTTCTGTTGGAGCTCTTGTCATAAGTAGTCTAAGGATGTCGCTTCTAGTGATAATGCCTGATAGCTTGTGATCATTATCAACAACTAATATACATCCAATTCTTTCTATTAGCATGGCCCTAGCAACATCTTCTAGGCGATCATCTAGTTGCGCTGTAAGAATCCTCTTGGTCATAAAATCAGAAATGCGTTTACTTTTCTGATCACCTTCTTTCATCCACTCAAGAAAACTATCGCTGTTAGTTATAGATTCTCTTAATAGATCTCTATCAGAGATTAGACCTAGGATTGTATTAGTTTGAATATCTACTATAGGTACATGTCTAAAGCGGTTGATCCGAATGAATTCTTTAGCGTCAACTAATGATGTCTCGGGAGGTAGTGTTTTGACATTTCCTCGCATTAGTTCTTTCGCGGTAGTGATATTTTTTGGTTTGTTTTCTATCTGTGAGTTTTGCTTTAGATAAGGGTTCGTTGGTTTATTCGATGAATAAGAGGGCTCGGTAGCGCACCATGCGCCACCAATTTTTTCACCATTTTTTAACCAATATAGTGCCACGTTCGTATCTATATTTACTAGTATATGACTAGAGATCGACCTTAATTGCAATTTGCTTTATAGTGACCTCATAAATCTATTTGAATATTTTAATAGTGGTAACTTTAGTATTATGTCTTTGAAAGTATTGGTAATTGGGGGTGGGGCGGCTGGATATTTTGCTGCAATTA
>JBILFC010000057.1:0-13476 GCA_044351785.1 Bdellovibrionota bacterium | reverse complement strand
TAAGGTGCTTTCAAAAGTGTTAATATCAGGCGGTGGCAGATGTAATGTGACTAATGATACGAAAGATCCTAGGGACTTAGTTAAGAACTATCCAAGAGGTGGTAGGGAGTTATTAGGGCCATTTAATCGGTTTGGCGTTGTGGAAACCATTAAATGGTTTCAGGACCGAGGGGTTCAGTTGAAAGTTGAAAAAGATGGTAGGATGTTTCCTCAGAGTAATAGCTCAAGCACTATCATAGAGTGTTTTAAGGGCTTAGTTAGTAAATATAAGATAGATTTAAGGCTCAAAGAGAGGATAGAGAGTGTAGAGTTTAATTCTAATTTTAAGGTTAAGGCTGGTAGCCGAGAGGAGGAGTTCGATGCTGTTATCCTAGCATCCGGTGGTAATGAAAGAAGTTACGAGATTGCTAGATCATTGGGTCATTCTATTGTTTCACCTATTCCTTCTCTATTTACTTTTGAAATTAAAGATCCTTTATTAGACAATCTTTCGGGACTTAGTTTCCTTAAAGTCGAGCTTAGTCTCACTTTCTCAAAAAGGAAATTTAAAAATCAGGGCCCTTTGCTTATTACTCATTGGGGTTTAAGTGGGCCAGCGGTTATTGTTTTATCATCAATATGCGCTAGAGAGTTATATGATGCTAATTATGAGGCTGAACTAAGAGTTAATTTTCTCCCCGAAATGAATTCAGAAGAGGTTCAGGATCTCTTATCTAGTTATAGACAATTGAATTTAAATAAGAAGGTAATTAATGGATTGCCTTTCCCGCTAACTAGAGCATTTTGGGAAAGGGTGTTGACCATTAGTGGTATTGAGGTAGATTTACTTTGGCAGGGGATGAGTAAGAAATTAATTAAAGATCTTGCGAATGCTCTAACAAATACTAGTCTTAGAGTGAACGGAAAGGGAGTATTTAAAGAAGAATTTGTGACAGCAGGAGGAGTCAGTTTAAAAGAGGTAGACTTTAAGACTATGCAAAGTAGAATTTGTCCTGGATTATATTTTGCTGGCGAGGTGCTTGATATTGATGGGGTTACAGGAGGGTTTAATTTTCAATCTGCGTGGACAACAGCATGGATTGCCAGCCAGTCTATTGCATATTCTATGACACCTTGACAAAAAGCTTAACTTTGAGCTTTTTAGCTTAATGAGATATACATGCAACTTATTCGTGTATTTATCACTCAAACATATATTCTAAGTGGCTATTCTTTTAAGTGCCTCAGGCATTACTAAACAGTTCGGTGTTAATAAGTTATTCGATGGTCTTACCATTAATATTCAGGATGGGGAGAGAATCGGTATCATTGGACCTAATGGAAGGGGCAAATCTACATTTCTTAGAATGTTAGCTGGAGTAGAGGATTTAGATGCTGGGTCTATTACTAAGTCTAAAAATCTTTCCGTCTCTTATGCCACACAACTAGTTCCTTTTACTGATGAAGGTAATGTACAGTCGCTACTTGATGCTGAATTTGCGAAATATTCAAAGCAAGGATTAGAGTTCGATATTTACACAGTTTTGTCCTATCTTGATCAATTTGAGATTAAAGATCTAGAAGCTCCACTTTCAAGTTTGTCAGGTGGTCAGAAAAAGAAAGTACATTTATCTTTTGTACTAGCAGAGAGTTCGGAGTTGTTATTACTCGATGAACCTAGTAACCATCTTGATCTTGATTCTATTATTCAACTTGAATCTATTCTTTCAGGTTTATCAACTTCAATTCTGATGATATCACATGATAGATGGCTACTTGAGGCGTTTTCGGAACAGATTTTAGAGATTAATCCAATTTATCCAGAGGGATATTTTTTAAATGAAGGCGGCTATTTTGAGTATATCAGGAGAAGGGATGAATTCTTGGAGGCTGATAGAAAAGCTCTTGAGAGCATGGGGAATAAAGCAAGAGCTGAACAGGCTTGGTTAAGGCAAGGAGCGAAAGCTAGGACTACGAAATCTAAGCATAGATCTCAAACAGCTCAAGATCTTATTAAGGCGGTAAAACAGAATACTTCTAGGCGTCACGTTCGTACGGCCCAAATTGAATTTCAGAGTTCTGATAGGAAAACTAAGAGACTACTTGAGTTTGATGGAGTTGGGCATGGTTTTGGTGATAAGAAGTTATTTTCTAACTTTAGTCACGTTGTGCTTTCAGGGGAAAAATATGGAATTCTTGGACCAAATGGTTCTGGTAAGAGTACTATCTTAAAGCTTATTTTAGATGAATTTAAGCCAGAAAGTGGGGAGTTGAAACCTGCATATAATTTAAAGGTGAGTTACTTTAGTCAGTTTTCTTCTCATATTGACGAAAAGGTTCCTTTGGAGAGAGTTTTATCAGAGGACAGTGATTCTGTTGTGTATCAAGGTAGATCAATTCATGTTGCTTCATGGGCAAGTAGATTCGGCTTCGATAGCAAGAATCTGAAACAGCCATATGGCAGTCTTTCAGGCGGTGAGAAGGCTAAGCTTAGGATTGCTAAGTTGATGTTGGAAACTCCCGATGTCTTACTTCTAGATGAGCCAACTAACGATCTTGATATTCAGACTTTAGAAATTTTAGAAGATAGTTTACTGGATTTTAGTGGAGCTCTTATACTTGTAACCCATGATAGATTTTTAATGAGTAGTGTTTGTGAAAATTTCATAGGTCTTGATGGTTATGGAGGCATTAAACTATATGCTTCTTATGATCAGTATGTAGCAGAGTTAGAAAAGTTAAATAGTGCTCAAGGTAATAAAACATTAGCAAAGGATAAAGAGCCTGAAGTAGATATTGAGCCTATTAAATCTGAAGCTTCTAAGAATAAGCTAAGTTATAAAGATAAGCGTGACTACGATCTTATGGAGGGAAATATCAGAAAAGCTGAAGAGAAAGCCCAGAGTCTTCAGGCAAAGATTGCCGAGTGTTCTGATGGAGATAAGTTAAAGGCTTTATGCGATGATTTGGGTAAGGTTCAAGCAGATATTAATAGCCTTTATGCGAGATGGGAGGAGCTTGAAAAACTCCTTGGCTAAATTGGATAATTATATATAATCCATCAATGGGTTTAGTAAATTTAAGAAATGCTAGTGTTTTAATCTTGTCACCGTCTAATCAGATGGCGAGGGAGCTTAAGGCATCTTTGGAAAAGAATAAATACAAAGGAGTACAGGTTACTAGTATTACTCCAGAGGCTTTGCAGATTCTTAAAGTCAATAAAATAGAAATAATAGTTGCAGATAATGATCTTGGTGAGACTAAGATTACGGATTTTTTGGCTGCGATCAGTAAAGCATTTCCTAAGCTTAAGGGAATAATAATTAATACTAAAGATAAAGCTGACTCTGATTACCTGACCTATTCAGAAGTTTCATACCCAGTCGATGTAAGTAAACTTATAAAACTTCTAGAGCAAGCCGTTATGGAGAAGATGGGTATCGCAAGCTCTGCTGTTACTGTTGATTTAAAGTATCGTTAAATGGAAATAAGTTGGACCGATTTTGAGAAAGTAGAACTTAGAGTTGGGACTATTCTCGAAGTGTCTGATTTCCCAAAGGCAAAGAAACCAGCATATCAGCTAAAAATTGATTTCGGTGAGTTTGGTATAAAGAATTCAAGTGCTCAGATTACAGAGCATTACACCAAAGATGCTTTAGTTGGTAAGCAAGTACTAGCGGTCATCAACTTTCCAAAGAAGCAGATCGCCAATTTCTTCTCTGAATGCCTTACAACGGGCGTTCCTGATGAACTGGGAAGGGTGGTACTAATTTCCCCTGATCAGAAGGTGGCAAATGGGGTTAAGTTGTTCTAGATATATTGTTCCGCCTAAATCTACTTAGCTTCTGAGGCTAATCCAATATTCTTTGGTTGTGTATTTAAAGGCCTTAGATCTTAGTGCCTTAGCGCTCTTTTGTTTTATTAGTCAAATTTTGATTAGCTCTTGTAATAACTGCTAGATAGATCTTAGTATTTTGCTCTTTTTAAACTTGGTTGGGTAGATGATAGAACTGGGCTTTCCTCGTGGATATTTCTAGGAGGAAGGTCCAGTGGCGCATTAACATGTGATAGTTGATAGGTTCAACTTCGTTTATGCGCCAAGAGTTAAAAAATCCTCGCCCTATAAGGGGAGGTTAGGCATAAAATCATTTTAATTCTGTAATCCTATCTTCGTTGGATAGGTGAGATGAAATGCTAGATTGCTTAAGGGAGATTGGTCATGCGAAGTCCATTGGCGAGCTTTGTTCAAGAAGTTTTCGGTAAATTCGATTGTATTGTAACTGGAATAACATTTGATTGTCTGATGGGGACAATTCGACTTCAGTCGCTCCTTGGTGAGAAGGTCCCTGTTTATTTGCTTGACGCACTTAATCGACCTCAAGTGACCGGCAAGCGGATATTGTTGCTCGGTGCGACAGGATCGATACACACTTTCAGAGGACCGGAATTTGCCGAGGCTGTGGCAGCCTTGGCAAAAGATAACACGATCGTTGGTGTCTTTGATTTTACACCAGATAATTTCTGGCTTTGTCAGCTGGAATCTCTAGGGGTGGAAGGCGCGATAGATCATAGCAAGACTGTTGATGCCGATGCATTCTTTGAGGGCTGCTATGATTGGGCAGACTGTCTTGAAAGCCGCTTGATGAGCCTGCTTAATGAAAAAGCGAATGAACAAAAGTTTAAATTCTCTATCCCAGATGTCGATTGGCAAGCAGTAGAGCTCATTTGGATGTCTCGTACTGAAATTGATCCATTTTTCTTTGAGGAGCTGGTGGATCATTTCTCAGATGTAAAGCGTGAAAGAAACGTAGATATTGCTTTATTTAGAGCAAAGGGTCAAAAGACTGATGCGGAAGATGCCTTAAACAGAGCGCAAGATCTCGGCCATGGAGTATGGATTGTTGATCTGCCATTCCCAGAGACTGCGCTTACAAATGTGGCCACGGTCATTTTAACTGAAAAGGAAGGAGCTCGTGCTGTAATTGGAGTCGAGGTAGCGGGTCAGGGACCTTTTCTCACGATTCAGATTTTTGGAAAGGAAAGAGAGGGTTTCATCGCTGTTCTCAGAGAAAGCAATATCCGACTATCGTTTGAAAAAAGTGCGATTCCTCAAAGCATGTGGCCGGTCAGGGTGCATAGTAATCATCAAGAAAGATTGGTGGAAATCCTTAAGGCAATCCCCTAGTCTTTCCTCCATTGAAAGAAAACTCTTGGCGCGGGAAGGTTTTGTCCTGCGCCACTGGGTTTTTTATTTATATTTGTCGGTATGGTGGTAAAATCAACGTGACAGGCAAGGGCCAGCCACGTTGATTGGTGAGTGAAGGATTATACCTGTTTGATCCAAAGAGTTTCTCCCTCTGGTTTGTTAAAACCCATTTTGGCTAGTTGATCAGTATCACTAAATCCAAATGGAGGGATAAAGTGAATTCGCCTAATGCCTTTAGCAAAAAGGGCTCCTTTAATGCCTTTCCATGCTGATTCCGTTGGAATGGCATGTATGAGCCCTCTCAACCCGAGAATATGAACGTGGGCTGATAAGCAATTGTCATCAGCTACTTGTTCAGTGGCCGCATCAATGTCCATTTCGTAGAATGTTTTGCCACTTGTGAATCCTGCACCTTCAAAGAAAGCATTAGCCATTTCATTGCCACTGACGGTCATCAAGTGGATCGTCTTACCCGAGCAATCACTCAGAGCTTTTCGCATTAGTCTACTTGAGACCCCAGTTCCCCGTTTATGCTCAGGTACCCAGATGTGGTTAATTGACGCATTTTCTCCGGAAAATCCGAAGAATACTAACCCAACGATTTCGTCATTTATAGTACTCAGGTATGACCTTAAGTCGGTATTATTCCCTTCGGCATGTTGCCTCAGCAAATGATCTTCCCAGGGTTCAAAAGCGAGCCTTGGATCAGATTTTAGGATCTTTAAAACAGCATCCAAATCACCAATAATCATGGGCCTGAATTCCATGACTAATCCTTCCGTGTTTTAATAGGACTGAAAATGTTTGAACCCTCTTTTAATTTCTCCTTAAGGAATTAAAAGAGGGTTCAGTTGCCACAAGTCATGTACTAGAGGATTATCAATAAAACCTTATTCCTTCTACCCATTTTGCTTTTAGCATAAGATATGCGGAAATAAAACTGATTATCGGATCAATTGAGAGAGGACTCTAACTTACCAATTTTCAACAAGATTTTTATATACAAGCTCTAATTGTTCCAGGCTTCTAGAATCTACCCATTCTTCATTAGTATGACTACCTTGCCCATTAGGGCTAAGAATTAAAGTTGGTATTCCTGTTTCAGCGATTTTGTTTTCATCAGCCACGCTTCTACCAATTCCATACCTAGGTTCAATATTAAGTCGTTCTAAGATCGAAGTGATTTTTTGTACCGTTTCACTTTCAAGTTTTAGAGCGTATGGTTTACAAGGTGGAGTTGGTCTTTCTCTCTCGCTAATTTTAATCTGAGTATCTTTATTTAATAAGCCAGAAGATTGTAATTCTTTAATGATATCTGTAATTTCTTTAATTTGATCTTCTGCGATTTCACCCGGGATAAATGATTTATCAATTGTAAATTTCGCATATTCTGGGACACTAAGAATTGCTCTACCACCCTCAGAACTACTTATGTATTGAGAACTCGAAATTTCCAGTGGACCATCAATATAATTACATTTTTTATTTAAGTATTCATTTAAAAGTGCATTTTGTAGAATCGTAGCCTCATGTACTGCATTAATGGAAAGACCTGAAATACTTGCATCCGCACCATGACAACTTTTCCCAATAACTTCGATCTCAAATTCAGTTCTACCAAGCCTACCAACTCCTATCCACATCTGATTGGGAGTAACTAGTTCATCAGCGATCTCAGATACAAAAGCATACTTAACATCGTCTAAGAAATCTGACTTTATGACTGTGTGAGCACCATATGACCAATATTCTTCGTCTACAAGAAGTGCTACTTTTAACTTAACTCCTTCGGGTATTGTAGCTTTTATAATACCCATCAGCATGGCAGCAATGCCACCTTTCATGTCATTGGCACCTAAACCATAATATTTCCATTCAGGCTCTCCTTCGCGCGGACTCATTATAAACGGATCAGTATTCCAAGCAAGTTTTACATCAACAGTATCAGTGTGCCCAAAAAATAGGAGAGATTCAGAACCTTCTCCTTTTTCTGCTAGAACATTAAATCGATTAGGAATTTCAATTGTCTGACCATTAACAATAATTGAGCGTTGCCTTTCAACTTCTTGTCTTTGTACTGTAAACCCATTTTCTATCAAAAGCTTTTCAAGAAAAATGTTGATTTCATTCTCTGAACTTATACCGGCATATGAGCTGTCATCCGCTTTGTAGGACAGAAACAGATTAGGGGATTGAATAGCAACAAGTTGTTTTGTTAATTCAAGAGTATTCATGAAAATGTAAAATTCAGATTTATATTTATATAATCGAAATACTTAACTTACATTCCGCGGTCAAATACAAGCATTTTTCGGGTTTAAGCTTAATCTTGACTTAAATTGAGCTTAATAGTAATAGGGCGGGATTATTTTCAACTGAATTTCAGGGCGTTATGGCAAAAAGCGGTTCTTTAAATATTCTTCCTGACGAGAGGGCTAGTGGTAGTTCCTGTTCTGTCGGTGCACCGAAGATTAATACACACGGTGATGCTTATGTGCCTGAGTCTGGGTTTCAAGGAAATGTTGCTTTCGTTACTCTTGGTTGTGCTAAGAATATGGTGGATTCGGAAGTTATGTTAGGGGTTCTTCAGAAGAAGGGCTTTCATCCAATAGATGAACTAAAAGAAGCTGATCTCATAGTTGTTAATACCTGCGCATTTTTAGAGTCAGCGGTTAAGGAAGGCATTGATACAATTTTAGAAGTTGCTAGGTACAAGGAAGAAGGACGTTGTAGAAAGTTGATTGTTGCTGGTTGTTTAGTAGAAAGATACAGAGGGCAACTTCAGGAAGAACTACCAGAAGTTGATACTTTCATTTCTACTGATGAATTATTAAAAGTAGCAGATGAGAATCATCCGCTTAATGAAACTTTTAATGAAGCTAGAAGACCATATTTTTTATATGATGATACAGTACCTAGAATTGTAAGTACTGAGAGGCATACTGCCTATGTTAAAATCGCTGAGGGTTGCGATAGACCTTGTGCCTTCTGCATAATTCCTAAGATTAGAGGCGCATTTAGATCAAGAGAGAAAGATTCAGTTGTAAGAGAAGTAACAGGACTACTTGATCAGAATGTTAAAGAAATTAATTTTATTGCTCAAGATTTAACAGCATACGGAACTGACTTTAAAGGTAATCGAGGGATAAAGGGAGAACTTCCTAGTTTAGTACAAGATGTTATAGATGCTAATAGGGAGAGAGATTTTTGGCTTAGATTGTACTATGCCTATCCAGTCGGTGTGAATGAGGAATTAATTGGACTTATTAGAGATACCCCTCAAGTTTGTAATTACTTAGATCTTCCGCTTCAACATATTTCCAACTCAGTTCTTAAATCCATGAGAAGACCCCTTGGCGAGAAGGGAACTAGAGGCTTAATTGATTCAATAAGAATTATGGCTCCTAGTATACATCTTAGAACTACTTTTGTAGTTGGCTTCCCAGGGGAAACTGAGGAAGATGTCGATGCTCTAGAGGCTTATATAAGAGAAGGGCATTTCACTCATGTGGGTATTTTTACGTATTCTAATGAGAAAGAAGCCTTTGCTTTTGATTTCCCGAATCAAGTGGATCAGAAGGTAAAAGATGCTAGACGAGATCGCTTAATGATCGCTCAGAGAGAAACTCTGCATAACAGGTTTAAGGGATTGATTGGCACTAAAGGTAGGGCACTTTTTGAAGGGTTCCATCCAGAGTCAGATTTGCTTTATAAAGCAAGATTTGAGTGGCAAGGACCTGATGCTGATGGTATCACTTTAATTAATGATATCGAAGGCTATGAGGATTATGACTTAGAATCCTTAGTAGGGAAGTTTGTAAATATTGAAGTGACAGACGTAGCTGAATATGATCTGGTAGCGACTCTTGTAAAATAAGGATCTTATGAAATTATCAAATTTAATTTTATTTTCTTTACTAGTTTTCAGTATCTCAGCATGTAGTTCAGAGCCCCCTAAGCCTGATCCAGGACGATGCTTTGTGCATTCTGACTGTGGTGGTGGAATGGAGTGCGTAAATACGCGCTGCCAAGACCTATACTATCCTAAGAATAAAATAAGACAGAAGTAAGCTAGTCGAGAATAGGTTTAATACTTACTTTTCTGACTACGCCCTTCTTTAAACCTTTTCTTATTGTGAGCTCTATAGGATTATTGCCTTCGCTCTTCATGATGGCCGAATAGGCTTGATCTTTAGAATTTACTGCTTGTCCATTTATTTCGACTATAAAGTCAGCATTCGAAATGTCAGTAAGATATCTAATAAAATTTCCACTTCTAACTATTTTCTGAGCGCCTTCGAGGCCAGCCTTATCAGCAGGACTTCCTGGTTTTACAGCGGCGACAACAACACCGATCTCAGAATCAGCAAAAATTGCCCCAATTTTAGGCCTTAAAACTTTACCAAATTTAAGTAATTGCGGGATTGCTTTTTTAACGTAATTTGCAGGAATGGCAAAGCCAATTCCAGCATAGTCTCCAGATTTACTTAAAATAGCAGTGTTTAAACCAATTACACTGCCATCCATATCAATTAAAGGACCACCAGAATTTCCTGGATTAATAGCAGCGTCTGTCTGAATAACATCTTCAATTAAAGTGCCTCTATCGCTTCTGATGCTTCTCCCTAGACTTGATATAATTCCCTTAGTTAAAGTTCTACTTAATCCAAATGGACTTCCTATTGCTAGGACATTTTGTCCAACTTTTAACTCTGAAGAATCTCCTAATGGTAGTTCAGTTAACTCGCTAGGTGGATCAATTATTTTAAGAAGTGCTAATTCATTATCTGGATCCTCTCCAACAAGCTCAACTTCATAGGACCTACCATCAGCAAGAGTAGCTTGCATCTGATCTGCATTTTTTATCACATGAAAGTTCGTAGCTATTAATCCTTTCTCTTTATCAACAATTACTCCAGATCCAGAGCCTTCTTGGTAAACTGGATAGAAGAAATCTTGTGCAATAGTTTTCACATTTAAGTTAACTACAGCCTTATTTGCACGTTCATAAATATCTATAGTTTGAGTTTCTTCGCCGCTCCTAGGGGGGGTGGCGAAACTCGTAGAGTGGATTAGAAGTAGTAGTGTAAAAACTGAGAATTTATACATACGCTAAGTGCTTAAATACTATGGGTTTTTTATGACCTAATTAACTAGGTTTGTTAAATATATCGTTCTTTAATAGTCTAGCAAGTAGTGAAAAATATTCAAAGTTAACTTTAAAATTTTATGGCAATTACCGTTTTTACAAATGGATGTTTTGATCTTCTTCATGTCGGTCATTTAAGATATCTGGAAGATGCTCGTTCTTTAGGGGATAGACTTGTAGTTGGACTAAATAGCGATGCATCAGTAAAAAGATTAAAGGGAGAGACACGTCCAATCGTTCCAGAACATGAAAGAAGAGAGATGCTCTTGGGCATGAAGCCAGTTGATGATGTAATAATTTTTGAAGAGGATGACCCTTTAAGACTTATTATGGAAGTAAAACCCGATATACTTGTTAAGGGTGGTGACTGGGCGATTGATCAGATTATAGGTGGCGATTTCGTAGTTAAGCAGGGTGGTAAGGTTTTATCTTTACAATTTCATGAAGGTAGATCCTCGACAGATATTATAGGTAAAATTCTAAGTACAAAATGTTGTTAGATACTCCGTCAATAAAAATTCTAGATAACTTAGTTATCGATCAGATTGCTGCAGGCGAAGTGGTTGAGCGTCCTTCCGCGATAGTGAAAGAATTAGTGGAGAATGCTATTGATGCGAAATCTTCTGAAATACATATTGAGATTGAAAATGGTGGCATAGATTCAATAACCATTATTGATAATGGTATTGGAATGAATAAGGCTGATCTTAGACTATGTATAGAGCGTTTTGGTACTTCTAAAATTTCAGCGGCAGAAGATCTTGAAAATATTGCAAGTTACGGGTTTAGAGGAGAGGCTCTTCCTTCCATTGCTTCAGTATCTAAATTGACTATAACGACGAGGAAACATGCAGATGTATTCGGTCATCTGCTTACAATAGAAGGAGGGAGTGAACCTGAGATAGTCAAGTTTGATACTAAAGAAGGTACAAGAATCCAAGTTAAGGATTTATTTTATAATATTCCAGCTAGAAGAAAATTTTTAAAATCTGCGCGTAGTGAATCTAATCAAATCCGCACTGTAATATCTGATTTTGCATTTGCAAGACCTGATATCCACTTTTTCTATTTTGAAGACGGTCAGGAAGTACAAGTTTATCCTGGTAGGCAAACACTCCTAGATAGAGTGATGCTTTCAAAGTTAGTTCAAGGGAAGCCAATCGAAGTTAATTATTCTACTAGTAATTCAGAGGGGCGAGAAATTAAGGTAGAAGGCTATATAACAGAACCTATATTTGCTTCCCGAGGGGGTTCTAAAATTAGGCTTTTAGTTAATGGAAGGCTAGTAAAAAGCGCTCTTCTTGTTAGAGCATTAAGAGATGCTTATGGGTCCTTTTTAAGGCCAGGATATTACCCTAGTGGGGTAATACGTTTGTACATAGATCCAAGAGAGGTTGATGTAAACGTTCATCCACAAAAAACAGAGGTGCGTTTTAGAGAAGAGGGGCAGGTATTTGTCGCATTAAGAGAAGCAGTTTCTAGAGCGCTATTAAAAGCAGGTGAATCCAGAGAGCATACTGAACAAAAGTCTTATCAGTTAGGTAATAGGGGCATAAGTAGAGTTCAAGAAGAATCTCCTGTAGTAGAGTTTAGAGGGCAGGGATCTTTATTCGAACTAGCTGATACTCATGAAGAACGAAATATAGGTAGAGAGAGTAATTTGCGCTTTGTGGGGCAGATTTTCTCACTTTATTTATTGTTTGAAGAAGAGGACTCGTTTTTAATTTTAGATATGCATGCAGGGCATGAGAGAGTAACTTTTTATAATTTAAAGAAAGCTTTTAAAGAGAAGTCATTGGGGGAACAATTACTACTTGTCCCAGAGTTAATACCTATTGGCACTTTTGATAATATATCTAATTTAGAAGAGAAGCTTGATGTTCTAAAGAAATTTGGTTTAGAGCTTGAGCTTAGAATGGATGAGGTAGTAATTAGATCAGTCCCTCAGTTCTTAGATATGAAAAGAGCTAAGGATATTGTGAAGTCTGTATTAGAGTTTTTACCAGATAAGAGTTTACAGGCTTTGATAGAAGAAAAAACAGATCAAATTATTACTCTGATGGCCTGCCACGGATCTCTAAGGAGAGGTAAAATTATTAGTGCGGAAGAAGCTTATGCTCTGTTAGAGCAAATTAGAGAAATTGAATTAGGTGCGTGGTGCCCACACGGGAGACCAGTGATATGGATTATTAGTGAAATGGAACTTGAAAAGAAGTTCGGTCGCATACAGTCCTAGTGATAAATTGAATACTCAAGCTGGAATAATTTCAATTACAGGGCCAACAGCAAGTGGAAAGTCTTCACTAGCAGTAGAAATAGCTAGTAAAATTGGCGGTGAAATTGTTAATGCGGACTCGGTTCAAGTTTATAAGGAATTAGACATTGGGAGCGCAAAGCCTACCTTGGAAGAGCTTAAAGCTGTACCTCATCATTTAATTTCGTACGTAGAGCCTGATGAGGCATTTTCTGTCGGAAGATTTAGAAAGGATTGTTTGTCTGTAATTGAAGAGGTAACTTCTAGGGGACAAGTACCAATCGTAACAGGTGGTTCAGGTTTATATCTTTCTTCTCTTTATGGAGGGCTGTTTGATAGTTCTTGGATGTCTGTTAATGGTGAAGATCTCTTAAGTCAGATAAGAGATAGAATGAGCGATGAGGATTATTTAAATTGGAGCTCTTCTCTTTTAAAAATATTGGACCCTAATTCTGATAGCTCAATTCCAGTGAAAGATGTATTTAGGAGAGAGAGAGCTTTATCTCTATCGCTTTCTTTGGGTGCGCCTTCAAGTAGAATTTTAAGTAGCCTCAGTATCAAGGTTGGAGCAGTTGGTGGGTTAGTGATTATCTTAGATCGGAATAGAGAAAATCTTTATCAGCGAATTGATTCTCGTGTGCATGAGATGATAGATTCAGGTCTAGTTGATGAAGTAAGGGGCCTTCATAATAAATATGGATCTCAGCTGAATTCCTTAAAAGCAATTGGTTACTCTCAGGTAGTTGATTATTTAAGTGAAGAAAAACAGGGACTTAGCGTAGATATTGAAGGGTTGATAAAGATCATCCAGCGTGATACTCGAAGATTCGCTAAAAGACAATTAACGTGGTGGAGAAATCAGCCTAAAAAACTTGGCTGGGTTGATGT